>CAZLBQ010000465.1:0-5025 GCA_964557745.1 uncultured Anaerolineales bacterium | reverse complement strand
CCCCGCCGGCTGCGTCGCCCGCCGCGCCACCGGCCCCCCCGGCGGCCGCGCCGCCCGCCGGGGCCGGCTGGTTCTGGCTGCCGTTGACGAGCCAGGCCTGGTAGTCGGCGGGGTCCATAGCGACGACGGAGCCAATCATACGCGAGTGGTCGGTGCCACAGTACTCGGCGCAGAACAGGTGGTAGCGGCCGGGCTTGGTGGCCTGGAACCACATGTAGGTATAGCGGCCAGGCACAGCATCCTGCTTCTGGCGGAAGTCAGGGATGAAGAAGCTGTGGATGACATCCTGCGAGGTCATGACCAGCTTGACGGGCTGGCCGACCGGAATGTGCAATTCGTTGATTTCCTCGTTGCCCTCGGGGTGGATCACCTTCCACATCCACTGACGGCCGACGATGTAGACCTCCGGCGTGTTGGCCGGAATGTCGTACAACTGGATGTACACCGTCGCGGACACGGCAAACACCGCCAGCGCCAGGAAGAGGGGCGTTACCGTCCAGGCGATCTCGAGCTTCGAGCCGCCGCTGGTCTGCTCGGGAATCTCGTCGTCGGAGCGGCGTCGATAGCGAATGGCGAAGATGATGACCAGCACCGCCACCATCACCGTGAAGAACGTCGACAGGGCCAGGAGCAGGTAGAAGACGGCGTCGATGCGGCCGGCGTTGGTCGTAGACGAGTTCAGAAAGGAAAAGTCGGGCATGGGTTACTCCATCCAAAGCGAACAGTGCATGAGCATCTTAAGCCCCACTCGGTCGGCGCCCGAAGTCGTGGCGCAGGCTGACAAACAAGAACACCCCCAAGGCCAACATGGTCACGACCCCGCCCAGGCGGATGATATTCAAGATCGCCGCGCTGTACTTGCCCGCCGTCGGGTCATAGCGGTAGCAGTACAGGAGCACCTTGTCCACCACCGTCCCAATCTTGTTCTGGCTGGACTCGACCAGCGCCAGGCGCAGGTCGGTGGCCGAGTAGACCGGGCTGTAGAGATACTGCGCCACCTTGCCCTCTGGCGTCAGGACCATGATGGCCGCCGGGTGGGCGTACTCGTCCAGGTCGGCGTTATACGCGTAGCGGAAGCCGACCGTCTCGGTCAGGGTCTGGATCGCCGCCTCGTCGGCGGTCATAAAGTGCCAGGCCTGGTCGACGCCTGGGCGGGCGTAGCGCTTGACGAAACTCTTCTTGGTCAGGCTGGCGATCTGCGGCGTCTCGCGCGGGTTGATACTCACCGAGACGATGGTGTACTGCTTGCCGACCTCGAACGCCACGTCGCCGAGCTTGCCAATCAGGTCATCCAACTCCGTCGAGCAGATATTCTTGCAGTTGTAGTAGTTCAGGGTCAGGATGACGGGCTTGCCCTCGAACAGGTCGCCCAGCTTCACCGACCGCCAACTCTCGTCACGCAGCACCAGGTCCAGCGGCACCTGGACGCCGAGCTTCTGGTCCACACCCACCTGGTCCAGGATGGCCGGCTTAGGCGGCTCGGCCAGGGCCGGGCGGGCTGCCCCCGCCACCAACACAACACACAACAGGGCCACACTCACTAACAGACGCATACTTCCCTCGCTAACGACTCAAAAGAACAGCTATTCTCTCTTACTGACCCGGATAGTTATTCTGGGTGTTCAGCCGCCCGGAACTGGTATCCGACGGCTTTGGCTCGCTCCCGGCGGCCGGGTTCGAGTTGGGGGCCGACGGCAGTCCCCGCTGACCGAGCAATTCGATGGCGCGGTCGATGGGAATATAGACGGTGCCGCCCGCCTTGTCGACCCATCCGTAGGAGGTCAGGCGCTCCGACGCCGCAGCCGTCAACTCGCGAATCTCCATGGTGCGGTCGGCGCGGGCCACGGCATCCTCCGGCACTTGCACGTTTGGCGACTGCACCACGCCCTGGTCCGGCATACTCCACAAGGCGCGGACCGGGGCAGCGCCGCCAATCAGCACCTGCATCACCGTGATGACAGCGACGGAGACGCCCATGACAATCGCCAGCACCACCATGAAGATGATGACCGGCCGCGTGCTAATCTGGTCAGGCTCGTGCCCCTGGGCAATCACCATCTGGAATTTCTCATCGGCCATCGCTGCGGCGGCCGCCGCGCGGCTACCACGCGGGTTGGCGCTGCCAACCGACGCCGCGCGCGGCGCGCGCTCGGGCAACGTCTGGCCGACACCAGGCCGGCCGACGAGGGGCTGGTCACGCCAATCGCCCCGACCTTCCGGTGTTCCACTCTGCTTGGGTTCGTCAGCCATAATCGCCTCTCATCAATCGTCAATCGTCAATCGTCAATGGGCGGTGTGACCATCGACCACGGGGGCAGGCAGCTTGGGGTCGTTGTAGGCCAGGATGGGCCGCCGCTGCAACTGGCGGAGGAAGAACCACACCCAGATGCCGCCCACGCCGACCAGGGCTGCGATGTCGAGCCAGTGGACCTGGAGATGCTCAACAAACGCAGGCGCGACCATCCAGTACAGGTCCACCAGCCGCATGAACAGCACGAAACCAGCGGCGATGGCCAGGGGCCGGGCGCGACGCTTGACGTCGCCACCCATCATGAGCAGGAAGGGCAGGGCGAAGCCGAGGAACACGTCCGCCGCCGCCAGGATTTGCCAGCCCCCTTCGAGGCGGCGCAGATACCAGGGCACTTCTTCCTGCAGGTTCGCGTACCAGATGAGCAGGTACTGGGAGAAGGCGAAGTAGGCCCAAATCATGGTGAAGGCCAGGATGAGGCTGCCCAGGTCGCTCAGGATACGCGGCGTAATGACCTCGTTGAGGTGGTCGTACTGCGACGCGAGGGCCAGCACGAGGGTGCCGAAGGCCAGCGCCCCTAGCATCGCGCTCATCGCCAGCAGCGCCCCGTAGATGTGCGAGAACCAGTGTGGCTCCAGGGACATAAGCCAGTCGAAGGCGCCGAAGGTCACGGTAATCGCCAGCAGGATGAGGCCGGGCGCGGCCAGGCTGCGCATCTTGTCGGCCCAGCGCGCCTCGCCGGTGCGGTCCTGCTCGTTGGTCCAGCGGTTAAAGAAGTACAGCAGGATCAGCCAGACCGCCATGTAGATGACGGCGCGGATCCAGAAGAACGGTACGTTCAGGTATGGCTGCTTCCACTGCAATAGCGCATCCTGGGCCACGACTTCGGGGTGCGCCCACTCGTAGAGGTAGGGCATGCCGAAGAGGAACGGGATGGCCAGCAGCGCCATCAGCGGCAGGGTGCGCATCGCGGCCTCGAGGACGCGGCGCAGGACGGCGCTCCACGCGCCCCCCGCCAGGTAGTGCAGCATGGCGAATGCCAGGCAGCCGAGGGCCAGGCCGATGAAGAAGATATAGGCTACCAGATACGAGCGAAAGAATTGCGCGGGGGCCAGGAACGCGCCCACCGCCGTCAGCACCACCCCCAACACGCCCACGATCAGCGCGGGCCGCATGGTCCGCCTGAAATCGGGAGGAGCGGCTTGCGTCATGTCAAGCATGATTATTGACCTCCCTGGAGCTTGCCGCGCTGTTCCGCCGGCACGTCGTCGAGCTTGGCATTCTGGCTGAGCTGCAAGGCGCGGATATAGGCGGCGATGTTCCAGCGGTCGCGCACCGAGATCTGCGTGGCGTAGCGCGGCATGCGCCCCCAGCCGTTGGTCATGACATCATAGAAGTGGCCGACGGCGACGTCGCGCAGCCGCTGGTCGTGGAGCGACGGCGGCTGGGCGTAGCCACGCTGCACCACCACGCCGTTGCCCGTCCCGACCGGGTCGTGGCACGGCACGCAGTAGATATTGTAGCGCTCGCGCCCGCGCTCGATGTCGGCCTGGGTGACCGGGAAGGGGAACGTGTCGGCGTCCTTAGCGTCCTGCCCACTGCCCGTCTTGCCGGTCGTCAGCAACTGATTGTCGTTGACGTAGCCACGCGCGACGGTATTGGGGACCTGGGGGCGCATCGACAGCCCATCCGGGAAGAATGTGTTCTCCTCGTAGACTTCGTAGCGCGGCTGGGCCGCCATAATCTGCCAACTCATTTTGGGGCTGGCCTGGCAGCCGGCGAGGAGCAGGAGGCTGGGCGCCAGCAGCAAGAAAAGAGTTCTAATCTTGAACATCGGACACCTCGTACGCGCCCAGGCCTTCGAGGAAGCGGCGGGTTTCGTTAGCGTCGAATTGCGGGTCGCTGGCTTCCACAGCCAGGAAGAAGCGATCCTGGCTGGCGCGCGCGAAACGCGGCAGGTTGAACAGCGGGTGGTAGGGCTGGGGCAGGCCGTTCATGATGATCATGCCCAAGACGGCGCCGAAGGCCGCGAACAGGATGGTCAACTCGAAGGACGGCACGACCCAGGCGGGCCAGCTCTGGATGGGCTTGCCGCCGATGTTCATGGGGTAGACGATGCCGGCCACCCAGCTCTGGAGGGCGAAGCCCGACAGCAGGCCCAGGAACCCGCCGGCGAACACGATCTGGGGGACCCAGGTGCGGCGCACGTCGAGGGCCGCCGCCATACCGTGGATGGGATACGGCGAGTAGGCATCGATTTTGCGATAGCCCGCGGCACGCGTCTGCCGCACGGCCTCGACCAGCTTATCCGGGTCATCAAACTCGGCCACCAGGGCATACGCGCCTGGCCCCAAGAGGTTTTCCGACATAGTACTCTCCCTCCCAGTCCGCGCTTAGTCCGCCGCGCCGGCTTCAGGCGCGGTGACACCGGCGTTGGCGTGCTGCCGCGCCGCGGCCTCTTCCTTCGTCCGCACCAGCAACTCGCGCATCTCGAACGTCGAGATCATGGGCAGGAAGCGGATGAACAGGAAGATCAGGGTCAGGAACACGCCGAGGGTACCAATGAAGAGCGATGTGTCCCAGAAGGTGGGGATGTAGTTGCCCCACGCCGCCGGCAGGAAGTCGCGCGACAAGCTGTTGACGATGATGTTGAAGCGCTCGAGCCACATGCCGACGTTGACGAACATGGCGACGATCCACAGCCCCAGGGCGCTGGTGCGGACGCGCCGACAAGGAGCTTAACGCTGCCAACGTCGCCAACGGCAAGCAGCGGCAGC
>CAZLBQ010000464.1:0-5044 GCA_964557745.1 uncultured Anaerolineales bacterium | reverse complement strand
CGGCCGAGGCCACGACGCTCTTCTGGCCCGCCGGTACGACCGGCCCGGTCCAGCCGAAGATCCACTTGGCGTCGACGGGCGACAGGTTGACGCAGCCGTGGCTGCGGACGGAGCCGAACTGGTCGTGCCAGTACGCGCCGTGCAGGGCGAAACCCTTGTAGAAGTACATCGACCACGGCACTTCGTCCAAGGTGTAGGGGTCCTTGTCCTCGTCCTCGGTGCCGCCGGACATGGTGTGGGAGATGAGCTTGCTGTAGATGCGGAACAGGCCCTTCGCCGTGGGCGTCGTGCCCTTGCCCGTGGAGGTCAGGGTGGCGAAGACCGGGTTATCGCCCTCGTAGGCGACGACGGTCTGCTGGCTCAAGTTGACATCCACCCACTTCTCGTCGGGGCCGATGTTCGACGGGCGGGGGATGAACTTCACCTCGCGGATGCTCTCCGACGCGACCCACTGGTTGGGGGCGATGCGGGCCATGCCGTTGTCGAGGGCAATCAGGCCGACGGGCGTGTAGCGCCGCAGGTAGCCCAGGATGGGCGCGTTGCGGGCCGCGCCGCTGCGGACGGCGGCGTTGGCGATGATGAAGCCGAGGCCGTCCTGCTCGTCGCCGCTGAAGTGGTAGCCCTCGAACTGCGTCACCGGGTAGAACTTGAGGTCCCACTCGGGCAGCCAGCCTTGCGACGTTGAGTACCAGCGCGTGCCGTTGACGACGCGGCTGCCCTTGACGCTGACCCAGGTGTCCCAGTTGTCGAGGTACTTGACCTCGTTCCCGTTGGGCTGGTCGCGGGAGAAGGTCTTCTCCCAGACACGGGCCCACTGGGTGAACTCGGCCGGGATGTCCGCGCCGTTGACGTTGGCCTCGTTGGCCCCGGGGTTCTGGTTAGAGTCGGCGGAGACCAGCGGGACGGCGAACAGCAGACCTAAAGTGACGACGAGCAGGGCGAGCAATTTGCGGTACATTCATCCCCCTCCAGAGGCATCAGACATGTCGCTTGCGTACGGAGCCTTACAAGCAAACCCTGTACCATACCGATAAGTGCGCTGAACGCGCGATGATGCGTCTATTATAACATAGAATTGTTACGAAGTGGGTTGCAGCGCCACCGTTTCGGCGATGGCGTCAACGGCGACCTGGCGGGCCAGCGGCAGCGCCAGCACGTAGCCGTGGCCGTCGCGCTGCACCGTGAGCGCGGTCTCGGTTCGCCTGGTCACGTGGAGGGTTTGGCCGGGCAGCAGGCCCAGCACGACGAGTTGGGCGAAGGCCTCGGTCGGCTCGTCCTCGACGTGGACGACGACGGCGGGCGTGTCCAGCGGCCAGTCCGTCAGCGGGCGGCCTGTCCCGTTGCGGGGCAGGTGGCCCTCAGCGTCCGGGATGGGGTCGCCGTGCGGGTCGCGCTGCGGGTGGCCCAGACGCTCGGCCAGGCTCTCGGCCATGTCGGGCGTCGTCAGGTGTTCCAGGCCGTGCGCCTGGGCGTGGACGGTCTCGACGGGCTGGCCGGCCTCATCGACCAGGTACTGTTCCCACAGGCGGTGCGAGCGGACAAGTTGCAGCGCGGCGTGGCGGCCGGCGTCGGTCAGGTGGAGGGCGGCCCGGCTGCCCTCGGCCCACCCCGCGCGGCGCAGGCTCGCCACCAGCCGATCTGCGCGTGTGGCGGGCAGGTCGAGCGCCGCCGCCAGCGCGTCGGCGTCGAAGGGACGACCGCGCTCATCCAACTGGTAGGCCGCTTTCAGGGCGTCCTGCTCGGCGGTCAGCCAGGCGGCCGCGCGCCCGCGCCGCCACTTGCCCATCAGCCCGGTGCGCGGGGCGAAGAACAGCGCCAGGGCGAACAGCAAGCCGCTGGTGAGGACGATGGCCGCGCCCGACGAGACGTCAAAGTAGAACGAGGCGTACAGGCCGACGACCGACGACAGGACGGTCTGCACGGCGGCGAGGACGAGCATCGTCGGCAGGCGGTGGCTCAGCAGGTAGGCCGTCGCGGCCGGGATGACGAGCAGCGCCACGACGAGGACGACGCCGACCGTCTGGAGGCTGGCGACGATGGTCAGGCTGAGGAGGAGCATCATCAGGTAGTGCAGCCGCTCGATGGGCAGGCCGATGGCCGCGCCGAGGGTCGGGTCGAACGACAGGACCAGGAATTCCTTGTACAGGAACGCGACAATACCCAGCACAATGACCCCCGTCGCCAGGGTCAGCAGCAGGTCGCTCGTGCCGACGCCCAGGACATTGCCGAACAGGATGTGGAACAGGTCGACGCCCGCCGCCTTGCGCCGCACCATGTCGGTGCTGAGCAGGAGGATACCGAAGGCGAAGGCGACGGTGAACATGACGCCGATGGCGGTGTCCTCCTTGACCTTGCTGCGGCGCTGGATGAAGCCGATGCCCAGCGCGGTCAGGATGCCGGTCGCCACGGCCCCGATGAGGAAGTTGACATCCAGCAAGCGGGCGATGGCGACGCCGGGCAGGACGGCGTGGCTGAGGGCGTCGCCGATGAGGGCCATGCGGCGCAGGATGATGTAGCAGCCCATGATGCCACACAGGACGCCGACCATGAGCGAGGCGAGCAGGGCACGCACCATGAATGCGTAGCCCAGTGGCTCGAACACGGCGGGCAGGATGCCCTGGCGGGCCAGGCCAAAGAACAGCGCGGCCAGGGCGGTGATGGCCGCGTCGACCGGCGAGCCGGCCGCCGCCTGGCGCGGCGTCCCGCCCAGCGCGCCCACAATCGTCTGCGTGTTGGCCCGGATCATGTTGATGTACGTGTCGCCGGCCGAGCCGGGCGGGCCGAGTGAGTCGGAGTACAGCGTGCCGCCGATAGTGATGCCGGCTTCGTTGGCGACGCGCTCGATGAGGCGCGGGTTGACGCTTGTCTCGATGAAGGCGGCGGGCACGCCGTACGAGCGCATGTCGTCGACGAGCTTGGCGACTTCCGACGACGAGGGTTCTTCGTCGGTGCTCACCCCCCACACCGTCCCCACCACGTTCAGCCCGTACGCCGCGCCGTAGTAGCGGAAGGCGTCGTGGCTCGTCACGAGCTTGCGCCGGTCAGGTGGGATGGTCGCCACCTGGCCGCCGACCCAGCCGTCGAGGCTCGCCAGTTCCTGGATGTAGCGCTCGGCGTTGGCCGTGTAGACGGCGCGGCCGGCCGGGTCGAAGTCGATGAGGGCGTCGCGGATGTTCTCGACGTACTTGATGACAAAGCGAACGTTCATCCACATGTGGGGGTCGGGGATACCCGCATGGCCGCCCTCCTTCTGAACAAAGGCCTGGCCTTCCAGGCCCACCGAGACGGGATAGTGGGGGCGCCGGCCGCCCGCGTTGGCCAGCAGTTCATCCAGCCACAGCTCGATGCCCAGGCCGTTGTAGAACACCAGTTGCGAGTCGGCGATGGCCTGGACGTCGCCGGGCCGCGGCTCGTAGGTGTGGGGGTCCATGCCGACCGGCAGCAGGACCCGCACGTCGACGCGGTCGCCCGCTACGTTGCGGACCATGTCGCCAATCATCGTCAGGGTTACGAGCGCCGTCGGCTTGCGCGCCGCCTGCGCCTGGGCCGGGCGGGCCAGCCTCGGGCTTAGCGCCAGCAGCGCTACGACAAGGCCGACGACCACCAGGACGCGCCCCCCCCGTCTTCCCACCCTTCCTACCCCTGCCCACGTCTTCTCCGTCCTGCCCACGCTGCCCAGGTCTTCCTGTATCTTCACGTTGTCGTTTCTCATCGTCGTCTACCTCACCGTTAGCATCTGGTCGGCCTGTTCCAGGATGGTCAGGCGGCCGCCGTAGGTCTGGGCCAGGATGTCCGGGCGGAAGACCCGCTCCGTCGGGCCGTAGGCCACCAGCCGTTTGTTGATCAGGACCACACTGTCGAAGTGCTGCTGGACTGTCGCCAGGTCGTGGTTGACGACCACGACCGTCTTGCCCTGGCTGCGCAAGCGTTTCATGATGCTGAAGATGGCCGTCTCGGTTGCGGCGTCGACGCCGACGAACGGCTCGTCCAGCAGGAGCATGTCCGCTTGCTGGGCCAGGGCGCGGGCCAGGAAGACACGCTGCTGCTGCCCGCCGCTCAGCTCGCCAATCTGGCGCGCTGTGAACTCACTCATCTCCATCTCGGCCAAGGCGGCCTCGGCGCGCTCGCGGTCGGCGGGCGTGGGCCGACGGCCCCAACCCAGGTGGGCGTAGCGGCCCATGAGGACGACATCGCTTACCGTGACGGGGAAGTCCCAGTCGACGGCGCTGCGCTGCGGTACATAGGCGATGCGGGCGCGAACTTCGTCAATCGGGCGGGACCAGGCGCGGGCTGTTCCCGTCTCGACGGGGATGAGGCCCAGGATCGCCTTGAGGAGCGTACTCTTGCCCGCGCCATTAGGTCCGACCACGGCCACGACCTGGGTCGGCTCGATACGCAGGTTCACGCCTCGCAGGGCCACTTTCTGGTCATAGGATACCGTCAGGTTGTTGACTTCAATCGCGTAGGTCATGCTTATCCCCTTGTGTTTTAGGCTATCCTAAATTTCCACAGATTATAGGGTATGCGCGGCCATCTGTCAAGGGGGTAAATTAGGAAATCCTAAGTTTTCCTCAATTTCGTTGCGCCACCGGCAGACGGAGAAGACGGCCTTCACACTTTCTTTATGCTGTGGCCCGTATCGACCGGGCGGCATTTTGCGTTTCACATAACGAAAGGTCATAAAAAACGCGTAGCCATGACATCTCAGATCCGCACCTACCCCGCACACTCGCCAGCGTCCACTCTGTGGCGCAACGTGCTGCTGGTCGCCATCCTGCTGGTCATCATCGCGGGCGCGGCCTGGCTGGCCCTGACCCCGACGACCGTAACGGATACGAGCGGGACGGTGAGCCGCAAGTGGACGGAGATGAGCGGGCCAGGGCAGACGACACAGTATTGGATTGAAATCAGCAACGGGCGACAGACGCGGCGGTGTTCGATTGGGGGGTATCAGACGCAGTTAGTCGACGAGTGGCAGGGGCTGCAGGCGGGGAGTCGGGCCGACATGACGTGTTACGGCCAGAGCGCCGTCAGCCTGATGGGG
>CAZLBQ010000463.1:0-5122 GCA_964557745.1 uncultured Anaerolineales bacterium | reverse complement strand
ACGGTCCTGCTCAGCATCGGCCTCGACTTCACCCAGACGTCGCGGTCGCGGCGTGAGCAGCTTCGCCGTGCGGCCGTTCGTCCAGCGGCGAATGCGGCAGGCGGCGGCCAGGGCCATGACGGCCCTCACGGACCTGCGGGCCTTGGCCCAGGAGAACGTGGACGGCATGAAGACGATCCGCCTCTTTAGCCGCGAGGCGTGGAGCCTGGCGCGCGTCGAGACCCAGGCCGCGCTCTACACAGCTGAGATGATGAAAGCGCACCGACTGGCGGGCTTGATGTTCCCGGTAGCGGCCCTCATCAACGCCGTGTCGCTCGGCATTCTCTTGCTCGTTGCGACGAGACTGCTCTCAGGGTCCGACGAGGCGCGTCTCGTGCAGGTCTTCGTGTTCATAATTGTCGCCCTGCGCCTGGTCAGGCCACTGTCGGACATGAGCATGCTCCAGAGCGAGCTAACGCAGGCGGGGCCGATGCTCCAGGCCATCACTGACTTCTTGCGCACCGACGATAAGCCTTACCTCGCCAACGGCGAGACGCCCTTCAGAGGACTGGGCCAGGACGTGCGCCTGGAGGACGTGTCCTTCCGCTATGACGCCGAGGGGCCGTGGGCGCTGTCGGATGTCTCCCTCCGCATCCCGAAGGGGGAAACCGTGGCCCTCGTTGGCCGCTCCGGCTCCGGTAAGACCACCATCATCAACCTCATCACCCGCCTGTTCGACTGCACGGCGGGCCGCGTTGTCGTAGACGGCGTCGACGTGCGTACCCTGGACGTCGGAAGCTGGCGGCGCAAGATTGCCGTGGTAAGCCAGGATACCTTCCTGTTCCGCATGAGCGCGCTGGAGAACATCCGCCTGGCGGAGCCGACGGCCGGTGTGAGGGAGGTCGAGGCCGCCGCCGTCCAAGCCCGCGCTCACGACTTTCTGGCCGCCCTACCGGGAGGGTACGCGACCAACATCTATGATCGCGGCGCGCGACTGTCGGGCGGGCAACAGCAGCGCCTGGCGCTCGCCCGGGCGCTGCTGGCCGAGGTCGATCTCCTTATTCTAGACGAGGCGACCAGCGATCTGGACACGCAAACGGAGCAGGAAGTCCGGCGCGTCCTGGCCGAACAACGCGGTCATCGGGCGGTACTCATTGTCACGCACCGTCTCTCGCTCGCCCGTGACGTAGACCGCATCTATGTCTTGGATGGTGGCCGGGTGGTTCAGGAGGGGACACACGCGGACCTGATGCGGCAGGATGGGTTATACCGTGCGCTTGTCGAGGCCGAGAGCCATCCACCTAGCGCGCCGGTTCCTGACTCGCTACCGTCTTCCCCTGGAGTGTCACGCTCAGCGCCGCCGCGATCCGCATGAAGTCATCCTGCCCGATCTCGAACAGCCCGCGGCGGAAGGGGAAGCCCCAACGCCGCTTGTCCTGGATGAAGTCGAGCGTGTCGATGAGAGGCGCAATGGGCGCTGCCTGGCATGGCAGGAACTCGACCTGCCGCCGCCAGGGATGGAACGTCGGCGTCATCTCAACCTGGTAGGGCCGCTGGTCGATAATGCGGCCGAGCGCAGTGAAGGCTTGCAGCGGCGCGCCGTCGGGGTAGTCCGTGCGCGGCGAGTAGAACGCGACCAGGTCGCCCTGGGCAAGCCACTTGAGCGCCCTATCCTTGCCGTGGTTGGCCTGCGTGAACCCGCCCGCAAGCCCACGCCGAACGTGGGCTTGCGAGACGGTGTTGATCCAGTACTTCATCGCGGCTGCAGCATCCAGAGCGTCTGGCCGGTCGGGTCCTTGATGGCGAAGGTACGGCCAAACGGCCGGTCGGCCAATGGCTTAGCGACCTCGACGCCGCGCGCCACGAGGTCGGCCAGCGTCGCCTCGGCATCATCCACAACCCACCACAGCTCCGTATCCCCCTTCTGGCCGTCGACGCCGATCGCATAGCTCGCCCCACTCGGCGCGCGGAACTGGACGAAGCCCGGCAGCTCGTCCTCAATCTCAAACCCCAGCGTCTCGGTGTAGAACTGTCGAGCCGCCGCCACGTCCGCTACGCGCGCTATCACAAAGTTCAGACCGTTAATCATCTTACCTATCTCCTTCTGCTTGTCGAGTTACGAACTGTGTGCCGCCCAGTATCAGTATCTCACACCCGAGTGACAACCCTATGTCAGGAGCGAAATGGGCAGCGAAAATTCGCGGGGCCTGACTTGGGCGTGTGGTCCGTGTGTGCTACAATACGGCCCATGTGATGCTTAAGCCCCGCCTGCTGAAAGGAGCCTCGATGCCCGGCCACGCCACGACTGCTGATTACCCCCTCGTCCACGAGAAAACCGCCCAGGCCGTCCAATGCCTCCGCGATCTGAACCTCGGCGCCTGGTTGCTCATGGGCCGCGAAACCCTCGAGATGGCCGACCCGTCGCTAGCCCTCGTCGTCGGCACGACAGTAACCTGGATTTCGATTTTCGTCATCGGCGCGGATGGCAGCAAGACGGCCATCGTCGGCACCTATGACGTGCCTAACCTCCAGAACACCGCCAACTTCGACCACGTCCTCGACTACGTCGGCTCCCCCAAGGACGTCCTCCTCGACACGCTGCGCCGCACCGACCCCCAGTCCATCGCCATCAACATCTCCCCCTCGGACAAGATGGCCGACGGCCTGACCGTTGGTCTCTACACCAAGCTCCAGGAGTACCTGCGCGGCACCCCCTACGCCGACCGCCTCGTCCCCTCCGACAAGCTCGTCGCCGCGGTGCGCGGCCGCAAGTCCCCCGCCGAGATCGCCCGCGTCCGCGCGGCCATCCAGACCACTCTCGGCCTCTTCGAGCGCGTCGGCCAGTTCCTCCGCCCTGGTCAGACCGAGTCGGAGATCCACCGCTTCGTGACCGACCTGGTCGAGGGGCAGGGCTTGACCATGGCCTGGGACGCCGACTACTGCCCGACGGTCCACAACGGGGCGCGGCCCATCGGCCACACCAAGGCCGCCGACTACCCCGTCACGCCGGGCACCGTCGTCCATATGGACCTGGGCGTCAAGCAGGACGGCTACTGCTCCGACTTGCAGCGGCTGTGGTACGTATCACGAGGGCCGGGGGACACGCCGCCCGCCGAGTTGACGCGCGCCTTCGAGACGGTGGTGGCGGCCATCCAGGCGGGGGCCGACGTGCTGAAGCCGGGCATCGCGGGCTGGGAGGTAGACGCGGTGGCGCGGAAGGTCATCACCGACGCGGGCTATCCCGAGTACCTGCACGCCTTTGGCCACCACGTCGGGCGGGCGGTCCACGACGGGGCGGGCATCCTGGGGCCGCGCTGGGAGCGCTACGGGGAGACGCCCAACTACCCGGTCGAGGCGGGCAACATCTTCACGCTGGAACTGGGGGTGGAGGTGCCGGGCGTCGGCTATGTGGCGCTGGAGGAGGACGTGCTGGTGACGGAGACGGGCATGGAGTGGCTTGCCCCGCCCCAGACTGAGCTGATGGTGGTGTAGACGTGAAATAGGGTCTGGAGCGCGAAAGTCGCAGCTTGTTCTGCGCCTCTCGCGCTCCCCGACCTTCGCTGACCTACTGCGTCCGTTCCCAGACAATACTGTCAAGGTCGGCGATGTGGGCGATGTAGCCGCCGGGGTTGATGGGCAGGCGCACGCGCCGCGAGACAATGAGGCCGTTGACGGGCGACGTACACTCCTCGACCACCTCGCTCGTGATGGGGTCCACGACCCGCCCCAACAGTTGCCCCTGCTTGACCTCGACGCCCAGTGTGATATCCGGCTCGCCGAGGTAGAAGCCGCCGGTCAGGGAACGATAGACATTGTAGTTGGTGACCATAATCTGGCGCTGGGGCAGGACGGGCGCGCCGTCGATCATCCCCAGGCTCTTCAGGACGTTCAGCGTGCACTGCGCGCCCTGGTCAATCGTCTCGTCGACGATGCCCATGCCGCCCGCCTCGACCACCAGCGTCGGGATGCCGTTGAGGTTGGCCTGGCTGGAGATCATGATGGGGTTCAGGTTCTCTTCACGCCACCAGATGACAGGTGAGCCAAAGGCGATGGCTAGCTCGCGGATCTTGGCGTTCATCTTCTCGGCGTAGGCGCGGTTGACGCCGCCGCCCGTGCTGCCGCCCGTGCCGTCGGCGCCGCCGACCTGGAGGACGCCGGGGCCGTTGAGGTCGAAGGCGTGGGGGAAGGCGACGGGGAGTTCGTCGCAGGCCCCCGTGCCGTCGTGGTAGTCGAGCAGGTAGTCGCACTTCGTGATAATCTCGTTCCACATGACATACGCCATCTGCTCGGTAAGCCAGGCGTTCTTCGCCTTGCCCGGCCAGACGCGGTTCATGTCCAACTGGTCGGCCGGGTTGACGCGCCCGCCGGAACTCTCGATCTGGCCGCCAAACTCAATGGAGAAGGGGTTGGCGATGGGCAGGCACAGCACGGTACCGCGCAACTGAGTCGGGTCGACCTCGAGCATGGCGCGGCGGATAATCTCTGCGCCCATGGGCTCCCAGCCGTGTAGAGTCGACTCGAGGCCGAGCGTCGGGCCGTCGTGCGCACCGTGGACGACCTGGAACGGGATGCGGACCTCGGTGCGGGCCGCCAGGTAGCCGACGTGCAGAAAGCCGAAGCCCCGCTCGCCAGGCGCGACGGTGAGATTGCCAATGGTGATGGGTTGTCGAGACATGAGCCAGTTCTCCTGTGAAGCTAGACTTTGGTATGCAGCCAGGCGCCGTTGCGGAAGCGTAGAAAGATCGCCCCGCCGCGCACGATAAAATCGACAATGAGGAGCAGCCAGACCTGGGTCAGGCCGCCGCCGAGATGGACAATGAGATTGCCCCCAATCACCCGCACCAGCCACATCCCCACGCCGTTGATATAGAGCGGCCAGCGCGTGTCACCCGCGCCGCGTAGAGCGCCCCCGAAAATCATGGACGCTGCGATGCCCGGCTGAAGCAGCGCCGCCACACGCATGACCGGGACAGCCGCCGCCTGGACTTCGGGATCGTTGGTAAAGACGGCAATGAAGGGGACGGGGAAGACGAACAGCACGACGCCCATCAGGCTCATCAAGCCCGCGCCTAGCTTGAAGGCGTAGTACGCGCCGTGTCTGGCCTGGGACGGCTGCTTCGCCCCCAAGCGCTGGCCGACGACG
>CAZLBQ010000462.1:0-5136 GCA_964557745.1 uncultured Anaerolineales bacterium | reverse complement strand
GCCGAGGCCGGCGAGGCCGGCGCAGCGGGTGCAGGCGGTGGGGGCGCGGCGGGCGCGCGGGCAGGGGCAGGAGCGGGGGCCGCCGTCGCCACTGCTGGCTCAGGCGCTTCGCGGAAGCGCTCGCGGCCAAAGAAGACCATACCGACCTGGCGCATCGAGTAGAAAGCGGTAATGCCTGCCGTCACGATGCCAATGGCCCACAGGACGATATACCAGCCGCCGCGATAGAACGCGCCTTCCAGAACGAGGTCCTTGCTCCAGAAGCCCGCGAAGGGCGGGATACCCGCCAGGGCAATCGCGCCGATGATAAACGTGATAGCTGTGGTGCGGATGTACGGGAACAGGCCGCCCATGCGGCGCATGTCCTGCTGCTCGTGCAGGGCGTGGATGACCGACCCCGCGCCGAGGAAGAGGAGCGCCTTGAAGAAGGCGTGTGTGTAGAGGTGGAAGACACCGGCGATGTAGGCCCCCGACCCAACGCCGAGGACCATGTAGCCCAACTGGCTGACCGTCGAGTACGCCAGCACCTTCTTGATGTCCACCTGGGTGATGGCGATGAGCGCCGCGAACAGCGCCGTCGCCGCGCCTACCGTCGCTACAATGACCTGCGACGTGGGGGCCAGGTCGTAGAGAGCGTGGTTGCGGGCGATCATGTACACGCCCGCCGTGACCATCGTGGCGGCATGGATGAGCGCGGAGACGGGCGTCGGGCCGGCCATGGCATCGGGCAGCCAGACGTACAGGGGGATCTGGGCCGACTTGCCCGTCGCGCCGATGAACAGCAGGATGGTGATGGCCGTGACAACGGCGCCACCGGGGGCGAGCGTGCTCGCGCGGCCGAAGACTTCCGAGTAATTCAGCGTGCCGAAGGTGACGAAGATGAGCATGATGCCCAGGGCGAAGCCAAAGTCACCGATACGGTTGACGACGAAGGCCTTGCGGCCCGCGTCGGCGTTCTCCGTCTTGTTGAACCAGAAGGCGATGAGCAGGAACGAGCACAGGCCCACCAGCTCCCAGCCCGCGAAGAGCAGCAGGTAGTTCGCGCCCAGGACGAGCAGGAGCATCGAGAACACGAACAGGTTGAGGTAGGTGAAAAAGCGGGCGTAGCTGCGGTCGTCGGCCATGTAGCCGGTCGAGTAGACGTGGATGAGGAAGCCGATGCCCGTGACAATCAGCAGCATCAGCCCCGACAACTGGTCCACCAGGAAGGCAATGGGAATCTGGAAGTCGCCGGCGCGAATCCAGTCGAAGAGCGTGACGGTCACGCTCCGCTCTTCCTCCGGCAGGCCCACCAGACCCAGCACGACGGCAATGGACAGCAGGAAGGAGAGGCCCACCACCCCCACCCCCACCAGGCCCACCAGCCGCCGCCCCAGCCGGTAGCCAAACAGGCCATTGATGAGGACGCCCAGGAGCGGAAAGAGCACAATTAGGGGAATGAGATTGAACATAGGCTAGCCCTTCAGCATGCTGGCGTCGTCGACGTCAGTCGTCTGCCTGGAGCGGAACAGCGCCATGACCAGCGCCAGGCCGACGGCGACCTCGGCCGCCGCGACGGTCATGACGAAGAAGACGAAGACCTGGCCGTCCAGCAGATTCTGATGGCGCGCGAAGGCGACGAAGAGGAGATTGGCGGCGTTGAGCATCAGCTCAATGGACATGAAAACGATGATAATGTTGCGACGGACGAGCACGCCCACCACGCCCATGGTAAACAGCAGGGCGCTGAGAATGGCGTAGTATTGAATGGGTACGGGCATGAGGGTCTCCCCTAGAGCAAACGCCGCTTCGCCAGAACGACCGCCCCAACCATAGCAATGAGCAGCAGGACGGACGTCACCTCGAACGGCAGCAGGTACTGGGTGTAGAGCAACTGGCCGACCAACTGGGCGTTCTCGCGCCCAATCTGCTCCGTCGTCAGCGTCGTCTGCGGCGACGCGGGCACGGCCAGCGCGAGCGTCCCGAGCAACAGGCCGGCCAGCAGCAGGCCAAGCACACCCGCCCATAGCCGCTGCCCCCCCAACTGCTCATCGAACGACAGTTGCTGCTCGCCCAGGAGCATGACGACGAACAGGAACAGCACCATAATCGCGCCCGCGTACACTGCCACCTGGACGACGGCGACGAACGGCGCGCTGAGGGTGATGTACATGATGGCGATGGTCCCGAAGTTGGCAACCATCATCAACACCGCGTGGACCAGGTTGCGCGCCGAGACCATGAGAAACGCAGTCAGCAGCGCGATGACGGCCAGCAGGCCAAAGAACAGCAGCGAGAAGGACATGGACGGCTCCTAGTGGTCCTGCGCCTGGACCTTCGGGCGCTTGCGGCGCTCGGCGTCAGGGCGACCCGGCGCGCTGTCGATACCCGTGCGCGGGTCGCTGCTGAGGGTGCCGGGGATGATGGAGCGCGCGTACTCGCCGGGCCCGGTCGCCTGGGGCGTGCCAGGCATATCCGGCGGCGGCGGGACCAGCAAGTGCTCCTTGGTGTAGATCATGGCGTCCCGCGTAAAGGTCGATATCTCGAACTCCGGCCCGAGGACGATGGCGTTGGTCGGGCAGGCTTCCTCGCAGTAGCCGCAGAAGATGCAGCGGATCATGTTGATCTCGTAGACCGCCGCGTAGCGCTCGCCTGGTGAGTAGCGCTCCTCGTCGGTGTTCTCCCCCGCGATGACGAGGATGGCGTCCGCCGGGCAGGCCGCCGCACACAGGGCACAGCCGATGCAGCGCTCCAGGCCGTTGTCGTAGCGGCGCAACTCGTGGCGGCCGCGGAACCGCCGCGCCACGGGCCGCTTCTCCTCGGGGTACTGGATGGTGACGTTGGGCTTGAAGAAGTTGCGCAGCGTGACACTCAAGCCCCTGACGAATTCTAGCACTAAGAGCATAGCGAGACCTCATCCACTACTTGGCGGCCACTTGAACGCGACGGCGCGGGCGGCGCGCTGACCAGTTGCGATACAGGAGCCAGGCGGCCAGAATCAGCACGAGAGAGCCGATGGTGACGACGATGGCCGTATTCGGAGTGTACACGGCGCGCAGGGCCATCATGATGGCCGTGACGATGACGTTCGCAATCGCCAGCGGCAGCAGCACCTTCCACCCGAAGTCCATCAACTGGTCGTAGCGCAGCCTGGGGATGGTTGCGCGCAGCCAGATGTAGACAAAGATGAACGCGATTACCTTGAGGAAGAACCACACCGGTCCCGTCCACTCAGGGAAGATGCCAAACGGCGCCCGCCAGCCGCCCAGGAACATCGTGGACGCGATAGCGCTGACGTTGATCATGTTGATGTACTCAGCCATGAAGAACAGGGCGAACTTCATGCCGGAGTACTCGGTGTGGTAGCCCGCTGTGAGTTCCTGCTCGGCTTCCGGCAGGTCAAACGGCGCGCGGTTGGTCTCGGCGATGCCGCAGATGACGTACAGGATAAAGCCCAGCGGCTGCAAGAAGACGAACCAGTTCCAGAAGTTGCCGGCCTGCTGATCGACAATCTGCACCAGGCTGAGCGTCCCCGTCAGCATGACCACACCCATGAGGGACAGGCCGAGGGCCAACTCATACGAGATGAGTTGCGCCGCCGAGCGCAAGCTGCCCAACAGGGCATACTTGTTGTTGGACGACCAGCCGCCCAGCACGATGCCATAGATACCCAGCGACGAGACGGCCAGGACGTACATCAGGGCGATGTTGACGTCGGCCAGGTGCAAGGGAATGTCGCGTCCGAAGAGGGTGATGGTCGGGCCGATGGGAATGACGGCGAACGTGCACAACGCCACCACCATCGACATGACGGGCGCGACGGTGAAGATGACCTTGTCGGCGGTGGCCGGCGTCAACTCCTCCTTGAAGATGAGCTTGATACCGTCGGCCAGGGGCAGCAGCAGCCCAAAGGGGCCGGCGCGGTTAGGGCCGATGCGGAACTGCATCCTCGAGACGACCTTGCGCTCCAGCCACGTCTCATAGGCAAAACCGGTCAGCAAGACGAACAGGATAAACACGCATTTGATGATCCACTCGATCAAGAGACCGATGTCCATACTAGTCCCCCATCGCCATCTCAGGCGCCAGCGTCAGAGTCGCGCCGAGGGGCTGGCCGTCCAGCGGCAGCAGACCGCCGCGCAGCCGCACCCCGGCGTTTTCTGGCACGAGCAGCACTCCCACCGGCGCGTCGTCGCTCACTCTCACATCGACCTCAGCCGCGCCCAGCGCCGTCTGCAGCGTCGCCCGCTCGCCGCCGCTCACGCCGAGGGTCGCCGCGTCCACCGGGTTGACCACGACGTAGGCGCCCGGCAGCCGCTTGCGCAGCAGATCCGACTTGCTGATGAGCAGCCCGCGGTCGAAGAGGCGCGGCAGCGGCGCGAGCAGGAACTGGTCGGCGGCGACGGTGATGGGACGGGCGTTGGAGGCCAACCACTGGGCCTTCGGGTTACCGCCGGTCTCAGCCGTCACGGGCCACTGGTAGTCCGCGCTCGCCAGGAAGCTGTAGCGCGTCCCCTCGTGGATGATGCCCTCGAACGGTGGGCGGCCCCGCGAGGCGGGCATATCGGCGTCGGTCGCCAGGATGCCGCTGTACAGTGGGACCAGGTCCGCGATCTCGAGCATGACCTGCTCGGCGGCGACGTAGGTCCAGTCGCGGGTCGAGGGGAGTTGACCCGCGACGCGGCCATCGACATCCTCGTTCGCCCGCAGCCGCTGCGCCAGGTCAGACAAGATTTCCCAGTCAGGCCGCGCCTGACCCAGGCGGCGGATTGCCGCGTTGAAGCGCTGGACGCGGCGGTCGGTGGTGGTGAACGTGCCGCCGCGCTCGGCCCAGCTTGTCGCAGGCAGCACGACATCGGCTAGCTGCGCCGTCGGCGTCAGGAACAGGTCTTGCACGACCAGCAGGTCTAGCCCCGACAGCGCCCGCTGCGCCGTCGGCGCGTCGGTCACCGGGTCGCTACCCATGATGTACAGCGCCCTGGCCCGCCCATCGAGCATCATGTCCGCCGTCAGGCCGGCCTTCATGGGCAGCCGCGCGCTCCACGCCTCGTTGAGGCCCTCGTTCTGGAGCAGCGAGCGGTGGCCAGGCAGGCGGTCGGGCCGCACGCCCATGTCCAGCGCACCCTGGGAGTTGTTGTTGGGCAACAGGGCGACCAG
>CAZLBQ010000461.1:0-5137 GCA_964557745.1 uncultured Anaerolineales bacterium | reverse complement strand
AGCAGATGGCGAAGGACCTCGGCGTCAAGCTGGAGTACGTCGAGATGCCGTTTGGCGAGCTGATTGCGGGCCTGCTGGCCGACAAGTTCGACTGGATTGGTCTGGCCGTGACCAACACGCCCAAGCGCGCCCAGCAGGTCATGTTCATCGACGAACCGGCCTTCTGGGAAGACTCGTTCCTCCTGCTCAAGAAGGGGACGAGCATCAAGGACATCAGCGAGCTGAACAAGTCCAACATCACGTTCAGCAACCTGTCTGGCTCGGCCCAGGACGCCTCGGCCAAGCTGCTCTTCCCCCAGGCGCAGTTCAAGCCGCTGGGCTTCCCAGAGAACGTCCTCGAAGTGGCTGCCGGGCGCTCCGACGCCTGTCTCATCGGCATCTGGAACGCCGCCGAGTACCTGGCGAAGAACCCGAACACGGTGGACGTCTGGAAGGGCGGCGCGCTCTTCACCGACCTCAACACCTTCTTCGTCCCGGCCGGTGACTTCAAGACCAAAGAGTGGATGAGCAACTGGTTCCGCTACTACGGCGCGGCCCACAAGTGGATTCCGCAGCGCTTCGACTACTGGATGAGCCAGGTGTCGGGCTACAAGGAGTTGCAGGCCCTGTACGCAGCCAAGTAGTCGTGGTCAACGACTGTCACACCAGGAACCCTCACGACTGTCATGCCGAGCGTAGCGAGGCATCTGCTCTGGCAGCGTTTCCAGAGGAGACCCCTCACTGCGTTCGGGGTGACAGCGGGAGGTTGTGGGCAGCGCGGCGAGGCATCTGCTCTGGCAGCGTTTCCAGAGCAGACCCCTCGCTCCGTGCGGAGTGACACAGACAGGGAACAACCATGACCTTCGACTGGAACGTGCTGCGCGCCAATTGGCCGAGCTTCGCGCACGGCATGTGGGTGACCTTCACCATCGCCATCCTGTCCATGGCCGTGGCGCTTGTCGTCGGCCTGGCGCTGGCCCTGATGCGCGCCTCGTCGTCACGGCCTCTGCGGGCGGTTGCCCAGGTGTACATCGAGATCTTCCGCGCCTTGCCCCTGTACGTCTTCTTGCTGTGGGCCTACTACGGCCTCAAGATCGCCCTCAACCTGGGCGTCGGGGACATCGCGACGGTCGTCGCCACCCTCGGCCTGGTCACGGCGGCCTACATGGCCGAGATCTATCGTTCCGGGTTGCTGGCCGTCCACCGCGAACAGGTCCAGGCCGGTCATGCCGTCGGCCTGTCCACGCCCCAGATCTACGCCCACATCGTTGTGCCCCAGATGACGCGCATCATCCTGCCCGCGACGGTCAACCAGTTCGTCGGCGTCCTCAAGGGCGCGACCATCGCCGGCATCATTGGTGTGGCCGATGTCATGTACTTCGCCCGCACCTCGACGGTGCAGACCTACCAGCCCTTCGAGTATTACACCATCGCGGGCGTCATGCTGATCCTTGGCACGCTGCTCTTCGCCCTGTTGGGTAGCTATCTCGAAACGCGGTACCGCTGGTGAGACGCGTATGAACCTGCAGTGGAACTTGATCTGGGACGCGCGCGAGGCGCTGTGGCAGGGGACACTCATCACCCTCCAGGTGGCCTTCCTCGGCTTCCTGTTCGCCATCGTCGTCGGCTTCGTCATCGCCCTGCTGCGCATGTCGAAGTCCGTCCCCTTGCGCCTGCCCGCCATCATCTACACCCAGTTCTTCCGCGGTGTGTCGCTGTACGTCCTCATCCTGTGGCTATTCTTCGGCCTGCCCATCCTGACCAAGGCCAGCCTGCCGCCCTTCCCCACCGCCGTTGTCGCCCTCGGCCTGCTCAACAGCGCCTATATGTCCGAGATCTATCGCGGCGCGTTCAAGGTCGTCCGCCAGGGGCAGTACGACGCGGCCCACGCCGTCGGTCTTAGTTCCGCTCAGACGATGGCCTTCATCGTCATCCCCCAGGCGCTGCGCGTCTTCATTCCGTCGGCGGCGAACCTGTTCGTCGATCTGCTCAAGGACGCGGCCATCATCGGCGTTGTCGGCGTGTTCGACCTGATGCGCACGGCGGACCGCTTGACCAAGGCGAGCTTCCGCCCCTTCGAGTTCTACACCGCGACGGCCATCATCTACTTCGTGCTCGTGTTTGTCTTCGCCCGCCTCGTCGTGCTGCTCGAGCGGCGCTTCTCGCGCCACGAGGTCGCCGTTCGGTAAGGGTAGGGGCGAACCTGGGTGTTCGCCCTGGGTAGACACGGAGGTCTGTCCCTACACCATTTCGATATACCGGCTTTGGAAGCTGCAAGGAGACGCAGACGTGAAACTCGACGGCAAAGTCGCCATTATCACCGGGGCCGGGTCGGGCATCGGGCGCGCCTCGGCGCTCCTGTTCGCCCAGGAGGGCGCGCGCGTCGTGGTTGCCGACATCGCCCAGGCGGCGGGCGAGGAGACGGTGGGCCTCATCCGCAGCCAGGGCGGGCAGGCCGTCTTCGTCCGCGTCGACGTCGCCAACGCCGAGCAGGTGGCGGCGATGGTCCAGACGGCCCTCGATGCCTATGGCCGCCTCGACATTCTCTTCAACAACGCCGGGTTGACCCTGCCCGCGCGCGTCACCGAGACGGACGACAGCCTCTGGTCGCGCAGCCTTGACGTCAACCTGAAGGGCGTCATGCTTGGCTGCAAGTACGCCATCCCCGCCATGCTCCAGAGTGGCGGCGGCTCGATTGTCAACACCGCCTCCATGCTGGGCCTCGTGGCCTCGCCGCGCCAGGCCCCCTACAGCGCGGCGAAGGGGGGCGTGGTCATGCTCACCAAGCAGGTCGCCGTCGACTATGCCCGCGACGGCATCCGCTGCAACTGCATCTGCCCCAGCGAAGTCGATACCCCCATGCACCGCCAGTTCATCGCCGAGTCGCCCGACCCCGAGGCGACCAAGCGCCGCCTCATGGAGCGCATCCCGCTCGGCCGCGTCGCGCACCCGGACGAACTCGCCCGCGTCGCCCTCTTCCTGGCGAGCGACGACTCGTCCTACATTACCGGCGTTGCCCTGCCCGTCGACGGCGGCTTGACTGCGTTGTAAATGCGCGTTGCCGACGCGGCGGCAAGACCTGATAGGTTTTCAAAACCTGTCAGGTCTTGGTGGACAGTGCATGAGGGTTGTCCTTGATACCCCTTGTCAGGCAAGTTGACCCCGTTGGGCCTTGTGTGACTGCCGAGAAGCTGGTTTAATCGCAGCGAGAGTAGCTCATAGGACACAACGGTGTAGCGCCGACTTGAGTCGGCGATCATGCTGGGGGAGGACCATGCGTCGTCTGAAACAGGCTGTCCAAGCCGGTGAGGTCATCCTCGGCACGTGGCTCAACAGCCCTAGCCAGCCCCAGGTCGAAATCATCGGCTACGCCGGCTTCGACTTCGTCATCCTGGACACCGAGCATAGCTCCTACGGGGCGGAGGCCGCCGAAGGCCTGGTTCGCGCAGGCGATGCCGCCGGTCTGCCCTGCCTGATGCGTGTCTCCGAGAACACGCCCGCCGCCGTCGGCAAGATTCTCGACTACGGCGCGCAGGGCGTCGTCATCCCCCACGTCAGCAGCGCCGCCGAAGCCGAGCAGGCCGTCCGCAGCGCTCACCTGGCCCCGCGCGGCGACCGTGGCGCGGCCCCCAGCGTACGCGCCACACACTACGGCCTCATCCCCTGGTCCGAGTACCTCCAGCAAGCCGCCGCTGAGACTCTCGTCGTCGTCCAGATCGAGGGTCGCGAGGGCCTCCACAACCTGGACGCCATCATGGCTGTCGACGGCGTCGATGTCCTGTTCATCGGTCCCTTCGACCTGTCGACGTCGCTGGGCATCTCCGGTCAGTTGGATCACCCGCAACTCCTCGCCGCCGTCGGCGACATCGTCACCCGCGCCCGCGCGCGGGGCATCGCCCTGGGCATCTGGATGCCGCGCCCCGACCAGGTCGGCCCCTGGATTCAGCAGGGCGTCCAGGTCGTGACCGTCGCCAACAACGACATGATCTTCTTCGACGGCTGCCGCCGCGTGGCCGCCGCCGCCCGCGAGCATCTGCCGGGGCGCGGGGCGGCGTGAGCGAGTCCGCAGACGCCAGACGCCCGCGCCTGGGCCTCATCGGCCTGGGTGACTACTTCAGCTACGCTTACCGCGCCCGGTTAGCCGCGCCGGACGCGCCCTTCCGCATCGTCGCCGCCTGCCAGCGGCGCCGCTCGATCCTCGAAGCCGCCGCCGTCGAGCTAGGCCAGCCCGAGTTGTACACCGCGTGGGAGGTGCTGCTGGCGCAGCCCGACCTCGACGCCGTGCTCATCAGCACGCCTCACCACCTGCACGGCGCGCAGGTTCGCGCCGCGTTGGAGCGCGGACTGCACGTCCTGGTCGACAAACCGCTGTGCCTGGACGCCACCGAAGCCGAGAGCCTGGTCCGCCTCGCCCGCGAGCGGCAGCGCGTGTTGGCCGTCGCTTACAACTATCACACCTGGCCCCACTTCCAGGCGGCGCGCCAGGTCATTCGGGAGGGGCGGCTGGGCCGCGTCACGTCGGTCGCCTGCCTGGGCACGGCGCGGGCCGAGGGCAGCCCTATCCTGGACCCGGTGTCGTGGTACCACCACGTCGAGCAGGCCGGTGGCGGCTCGCTGGTCAGCGGGGGCACGCACCGCCTGATGGCCGTCTTCTGGCTGACGGGCTTCCCGCCCGCTACGATCTCGGCCCTATTGAGCGGTCCCCGCCCCGGCTTCGACACCCAGGCGGGGCTGCTGGTCGAATTGAGCGGCGGCGCGCCCGCCGTCGTCCTGAACGAGGCGCAGGGGCCGCAGTGGCGGCTGGAGGTGTCAATCTTTGGCGAGCGCGGCGCGGTCCTCATCCGCAACCACGACCTGATCGTCCTCGATGCCGACGGCGCGCCCGTCGCCGTCGACCTGCCGGCCGCGACCGACGCCCTGGCCGACTTCCACGCCGCCATCGTCGACGGCAAGCCGCTCCTGACCACGCCCGCCGACGCCTACTGGGCCGTCGCCGCCACCCAGGCCGCCTACGCCGCCGCCTCAAGCCACCAGCCGTGTGTCGTTCGCCCGCTTATGGAGAGTTGACCCGATGCTGGTCTACTTCCTCAAAAAGTGCGTCCAGATCATCCCGGTCCTGGTCGGCATCTCGCTGCTGACGTTCTCGTTGACGCGGCTG
>CAZLBQ010000460.1:0-5153 GCA_964557745.1 uncultured Anaerolineales bacterium | reverse complement strand
CCCCTCATCCCTCCTCCCCTTCCCCCCTCGTGGAGGAAGGGGAGCAGATGGCTTCTCCCTCTCCCCTCGTGGGAGAGGGACGGGGTGAGGGGTGGCCGGTCTACTTCATCCGTGCCATGAGGTGGTCGCCGACGCGCAGCGCGTTGGCGATGATGGTCAGCGACGGGTTGCACGACGTACTCGACGGGAAGAAGCCCGAGTCCACCACGTACAGGTTGTCCACGTCGTGGGCCTTGCAGTTGACGTCCAGGACCGACGTGCGCGAGTCCGTGCCGAAGCGGACCGTGCCACACTGGTGGGCCACCCCGGCCAGGGGAATGCGCTTGGACAGGTAGGCATCCTGGGGGATGAGGTGCGTCATGCCGCCCTCGACGTGCTCCATGGCGTGCTTGAGCTTGGCGACGAGCCGCTTGTGGGCCTCGGTGTTGTTGGGCGTATAGCTGAGCATGATGTCGCCGTGGCGGGTGAGTTCGACGCGGTTGTTGGGATCGGGCAGGTCCTCTGTCGTCATCCACCAGTCGACGGCGTGGCTGGCGACAAAGTCCAGGGTCAGGCCAACACCGGGAATGAGCAGCGAGGGCGCGTCGCCTTCCAACTGGGCCGGTAGCGACTTGCCCAGGGTCTGGATGTGGCCCAGGGGATAGTCGAAGTCGTCGGCGCCCCAGTACCAGTCGTTGAGGCCGATGGTCTTAGTGAACTTGTCGTGGTTGGGCTTGCGTGACACGGCCAGCATGGCCGAGTTGTTGTGGCACATGTAGTTGCGGCCCACCTGGTCCGAGCTATTCGCCAGGCCGTTGGGGTGTCGGTCGTTGGCCGAGCGCAGCAGCAGCGCCGCCGAGTTGATGGCCCCACACGCCACGACGACGATGTCCGCCGAGAAGGTGGCCGTCTCGCCCTTGTGCTCAACCTCGACCCCGGTAACGTTCCGTCCCGTGGCGTCGGTGTGAAGCGTCTTGACCAGCGTCTCGGTCATCAAGGTGACATTGCGGTGCTGCATGGCCGGGCGGATACACGTCGTGTCCGAGTCATACTTGCCATCAACCAGGCACGGGAAGCCGTCGAACGTGTCGCACTTGATGCACAGGCTCATGTGGCGGTACTCTTCGTCCAGGCGCACACCGACCGGCAGCGGGAACGGCTGCATGCCCTGCGCCTGGAGGCCGTCGAACACCTCCTGCATCCGCGCCTCGTGCTTGACGGCGGGGAAGGGGTACGGCCCCTCCGCGAACGGCTCGGTGGGGTCCACGCCGCGCTCGCCATGCGCGCCGTACAGCTTCTCGGCGCGGGTGTAGTACGGCTCGAAGTCCTGGTACTTGAGCGGCCAGGCCGGCGAGACGCCACCGTGGTGACGCACCTCGTTGAAGTCGCCCTCGCGGAAGCGCAGCAGGACCGCGCCGTAGACCTTGGTGTTGCCGCCAACGTAGTAGTTCGTGCCGGGGCGGAAGGGCTTCCCATCCTTGGTGTACCACATCTCGGTGGTGTGGTAGCGCTCGTGGACGAAGACGGCCTTGGGGTCCCAGTTCTCCTTCTCGCGGGGCAGCCAGCCGCCGCGTTCCAGGATCAGAATGCGCTTGCCCGACGGGGCCAGCGCGTGCGCCAGCGTCCCCCCGCCCGCGCCCGTGCCGATGATGATGACGTCGTAGTGCATACTGCTCGCCATAGTGCTCTCCTTGTGCTCCGTCGTCAATTGAACCCACCACTCGCGGCCCACCAACTATCCACGCGCACGACCTGCCACAGTCGGATGCGGTCGGCCGATGTCTGGACGGCGACCGACGATGCCGTTCGGGACGTGGCGGTGGCTGGGCCACGTCCTGCCCGCCGCCCGACGCGGGTCCGGCTCGATTTGCGAATCCGTGTCACCATGTGCTATCCTCCCGCGTGAGCCATCCCGGCTGTCAGAGGGTGATGAACTTGTTGGCTGTTGGAACGGGATAGAGTCGTGGACCTGACGGGGAACGTTACATGCTGACAGAGGTTTTTGGCCGACGTGTGGAGAGGAGAAGCGAAGCCTACCATGTCGACGGCCCTGATGCGGCGGGCTAACGAGTCTGACGTCGAAGCGCTGGGACGCCTATACGTCTAGCGCCACGAGTTCCACAGGCTCGGCGTCCCGTCGAGGCGCAGTTCATGAACCATACTCGTTTCCCACAGTTGAAAGGTGTGCTGGCAGCATGCCTGCTGGGCGTCGGCCTGGCGTTATTCGTCACCGGTCTCACCCGCGAAGCGATCTGGTTTGACGAGTCCTTTACCCTGGCCGTGACTCGGCCGCCTTTCGCTCTATTCTGGCAGCGTGTGACAGTAGGCGAGGGACATCCGCCGCTCTACTTCCTGGGCCTGTACGCCTGGCGCGCGATGGTGGGCGACGCCTTGTTCGCCGCTCGGCTGTTCTCGGCACTGGGAGCGCTAACCCTCGCGGCGCTGGGCCTGGGGCCTGTGCGGCAGGCGCTTGGTGAAGAGGTCGGTACAGCCTTCACCTTCCTCGCGGTCAGCCTACCGGGGGTGTTGTTCATGGCCCAGGAGGCGCGCCCGTACGCCTGGGCGGCCACCCTGGTAACGTGCAGCGTGGTGTTCACCTTTCTGGCCTTACGCGATAATCGCGGGCGGGATTGGGTAGCCGTGGGCGGCGCCACGCTGGCGGCGATCTACACCGACTACTACGCCGCGCTCACCCTCGCCCTCTTCTACGCGCTTGTGCTCGGCTGGCTGCTTGCCGAGCGGCGCACGCGGCTGTATCCACTCGCGCTGACCCTGGCTCTGGTTGGGTGCGCCTATCTGCCGTGGCTGCCCATTGCTAGCCGTCAGGGCGATGGTCTTTTGAGCAGCAGCGCTGTCGCTCCCGTCACCATCGCCACCATCGCCAAGACCGTTGTCTTTCCGTTTGGCTTTAAGTTCGGCGTACCGATTCTGATCTTCCCCTGGCTGACGCTCCTGGCCGTCGCCGGCCTGGTGGCGTGGGGGGGCTGGGCGGCCTGGCGGGCGAGCGCCCCGCTTGCCCCTCCGCTCTTGCTGGGGGTCGCGGCCTATGCGCTGGTGCTGGTTGTTGGGATTGCGCTCTCGCTAGCCTGGCGTCCTGTGCTGCGGCCGCGCAGCATCTTCCCGGCGCTGGGCCTACTGCTCCTCCTGGCAGCCTACGGGCTGGCCGCCCTTCCCCTGCGGCGGAGGGTGGCGGTAGCAAGTGTTCTGCTACTGGTCGTGGCCCCGACTGTGGGCCTGATCAAGACACAGGTCTTCAACAGCCCGTTGCCCGCTGTGGTGGCCTACCTGGCGACCCAGGGCGACGCCGACGCCGCGTTTGTGCACGTGGACTATATGACCCTAGGCCCCTTCACCTATCATCTACCGGACGCCCGCCATTTCGCCTACGACCCATACGCCGTCGGCAACGCGCCGGAGCCACTCTTTGCTCCCCACGCCGAACGCGGCTCCGATGTGGCGGCTTTCGTGGTCGCGCACCCGCGCGCCTGGCTGGTTGGCTGCACCGGCGCCGACAACTGCGCTATCGCCGCCGACCTCTTGTTGCAGGGGCGGCTGACGGCGGCGGGGCCAACGCGGGAGTTTGCCACGCCTTACGCCTGGCAGCGTCTCACCCTCACCCCTGTGGCAGTCGGCCCCGCGCCGTGAAGGATGCCGTGTCCTATTGACGCGTCGGTGGTGGTATACTATGAGGCAGACGAGACGAGAAGCGCAGCCGCATGTCCATGCCCATCATTCGACCCGCCCACGAGTCTGACGTCGAGGCGCTGTGCCGCCTGTACGTCGAGTTCCACGAGTTCCACGCCCGCGGCGTCCCCGACCGCCTGCTGACTCTGGGCGACGCGGACAACGCCGACTGCTCCGACCTGGCCAAGAACCTGGAGGAGATTCTAGGTTGGGACGACGTGTCCCTGCTCGTCGCCGAGGTCGATGGCCGCCTGGTCGGTTTCGCGGAGGTCTACCTGCGGGTGGACGAGGGGCCGGGGCCGCGCGTGACGCACCGCTACGGCTACCTGCAAAGCCTGATGGTGACGGCGGACTCGCGGCGGCGCGGCCTCGGGCGGCGGCTGCTGGCGGCGGCAGAGGCGTGGACGCGGGAGCAGGGAGCGAGTGAGTTACGGTTAGAGACGTGGGAGTTCGAGGCCAGCCCGCTGCGCTTCTACGAGGCGTGCGGCTACCGAACGTTGAGAAGAACCATGGTCCGTACTCTTAAGTAACTGTGATATAATCTTGTCAAAGTTCTCTTGGAGTCGTGGTTTATGAACTTCCTCGATGCCGCTTACCATGTCCTGAAGAACGCCGGCAAACCGCTCCATTATGCTGATATTACGCGGCGTGCGCTCGACGCCAACCTCCTCGACACCAAGGGGCAGACGCCTGAAGCGACGATGGGCGCACGCCTGTACGTCGACACAAAGCAGCCTAATTCCCGCTTCAGGCGCGTGAGCCGTAACGTCTTTGCTTTGGCTCAGGCCCGCCCAAGAGAGATTACCGAGCAGGTTCAGGCGATCAACGATCTGACCCGTGCCGAGCTTCAGAAACGTCTACTCCAGATGCCGCCCGACCGATTTGAGGCGCTCATCGGGGAACTTCTGCTTGCTATCGGGTTTAATGAGGAAACGATTGAAGTGACCAGTTACAGCAGCGACGGTGGTATTGACGTCCGGGGCGTTCTGAACGCAGGCCAGATTACAGAGGTCAACGCAGCCGTCCAGGTGAAACGCTGGAAGAATACGGTGCAAGCCCCCGTGGTGCAGGCGTTACGAGGTTCCCTTACCGTCCACGAGCAGGGTGTCATCATCACGACGAGCAAGTTCTCTAAAGGCGCACAACAAGAGGCTGGCGCTACAGGCAAAGTGCGAATTAGCTTGGTCGACGGTGACAAGCTACTTGATCTCCTCATAGAGCATAAGATTGGCGTCAAGACCGAGCAGTTTACGCTGTTCACACTCGATGAGGAGTTTTGGACGGGGATTGCGGGTACATCGGACAACAGCGATCCACCGTCCCATGCTCAACCTCGCGTGGCCGGACCAGCAGTGCGATTCCCTCTACCTATTCAAGCTCATGTTCGAGGCCAGGTCTTCAATGCCGAGATGCTGTCACCTGATGGGGCAGGCAAACTGGATGGGAAGGAGTACTCTGCACCATGGAAGGCGGGCCAGGGTATTGCCGGC
>CAZLBQ010000459.1:0-5195 GCA_964557745.1 uncultured Anaerolineales bacterium | reverse complement strand
CATGGACGGCGACGGCAGCTTCGCCGCCGCCGAACTGCCCCGCGTCCTGGCCCCGCTGCGCGCCGAGCAGGCGGACCTTGTGCTTGGCTCGCGGACCCTGGGCAGCAGCGGGGCGCGGGCTGTCCTCCCCCACGCCCGGTTTGGCAACTGGCTGACGGCCACCCTGATGCGGCGGCTGTACGGTGTTACCGTCACCGACCTGGGACCGATGCGCGCCATCCGCCGCGACCTGCTGCTCGCCTTCCACATGCAGGAGATGATCTACGGCTGGCCGACGGAGATGATGATCAAGGCCGCGCGGGCGCGGGCGCGCATTATCGAGGTTCCCGTCACGTATCGTGCCCGTGTCGCGGGGCAGTCCAAGGTCAGCGGCACGCTGCGCGGCTCCCTCCGTGCGGGCTACCAGATTCTGCGCACGACACTGCGCTATGCCTGGGGAGCGACCGCCGACCGCTGACGACCGACCGCCAGCAATTGGCGATTGATGATTGACGATTGACCATTGACCATTCCCCAGGAGCCGCCATGCCTCGCGCCCTGATTGTCGTCGCCAAACGGCCCGCCCCCGGCCAGACCAAGACCCGCCTGACCCCGCCCCTGACGCCCGAACAGGCCGTCGCCCTGTACGAATGCTTGCTCCTCGACACCCTCGACCTCATGAGCCAGGTCGAGGGCGTCCAGCTTCTCCTGGCCTACGCCCCCGATGACGCCGAGCCGTTCTTCCGCGCCCTCGCCCCGCAGGCTTTCGCGTTCTACCCGCAACAGGGCGCCAGCCTGGGCGAGCGGCTGCACCGCATCCTGTCGCACTGCCTCGGCCACGGCTGCCGCCAGGCCGTCGTCATGGATAGCGATAGCCCGACGCTGCCAGCGGACTATGTGCGCCGGGCGTTCGCGGCGCTGGATGATCCCCACGTGGACATTGTCCTGGGGCCGTGCGACGACGGCGGCTACTACCTCATTGGCCTCAAGCAGCCGTGCGCGAGCCTGTTCGACGTGCAGATGAGTACGCCCCACGTCCTGGCGGATACTTTGACCAGGGCGCGAGAGGCAGGGCTGACCGCCGCGCTCCTGCCGGTGTGGTACGATGTCGACACGGCGCAAGAAGTAGATCGCCTGCGCGCTGAGATGGCCGCCCACCCGAACGGCAGCGCGCCACGCACGCGCGCCTGGCTGACGAGCGCGCGCTAGCGGCTTACGACATGGAATACCACCCCCGCCTGAGCCACGGCCACAAGAGCAGCAGGTACAGCGGCAGGTATTCGAGCACCGTCAGGGGGATGTTCCACCGTTCGGCCAGGTAGAAGTGATAGGAGAGGACGACCGTCCCGCTGAAGAGGAGCCAGGCGAGCCAGGTGGTGGGGCGTATCGGGTAGGGTGTAGAGGATGGGCCGTCTGAGGTGCGCAATGGCGCATGGACGGGCCAGAGGACGGTCAGGAACGGCAGCAGCCAGACTATATACCACGGGTGGAGGAACTGCGAGCCGATGGTCAACAGACCGACCATCGCGAGGCCCCGGTGGAAGAGGCGCGCGTGGTCAGGGTGTAGCAGCTGCCAACTCGCCAGCGCCAGGGCCGCTAGCCACAGCACAGCCTGGACAATCCGGTAAGGGTCGGGGACGCCAAGCAGACGCAGGCCCTCGCCAAGCAGCGCGGCCAGGCCCATGTTGAACTGCTCGCGCAGGTAGGTGGGATAGTAGGTCAGGATGGCGCGCCCCGCGTCGCGGTAGGGGAGCGTCAGCAACAGCGCGGTGACGCCAAAGGCGACGGGCAGCCGCCAGCCGCGCCGATACCACAGCGCGGGCAGCAGCAGGGCCGGGAACAGCTTCATCAGAGCCGCGACGGCCAGCGCCCCGCCCGCCGTGACTTCGCGGCCTCGCCACGCGGCCCATAGGGCCAGGACAAGGCAGGGCAGCATCAGCCCCTCCAGGTGCGCGGCGCTGCTGATTTCGTAGACCACCAGGGGGTGCCAGGCGTACAGAATGAGCGGGGCCAGCGGCAGGCCGACGTCGCGCAGCAGGAGCGCCAGTAGCGCGAGGGTCAACCCCTCAGCCAGCAGCACGGCGACCTTGAACGCTCCAACGCGATAGCCGCCGAGCGCAACGACGACGCGATAGGCCAGTTGGGCGGCGGGGGGATAGATGGTGACGGCCTCCGGGCGGTTGATACGCGGCCAGAGGTCGGTGTCACGCAGCGCGGTCAACTCCAGCGCGCCGGGCGGGTAGACGTAGGGGCTGAGGCCCGCCGTCTGGACCCGGCCATCCCACACATAGCGGAATAGGTCGGACGACAGGACGGGAAACGCGCCCGCCATCACGAGGCGGATGGCGACGGCAAACACGAGAATGGTGAGGGGTTGAAAGTTGAAAGTTGAAGGTTGAAGGCTACGGGATGGGGAATGGGGCGCGGGCTGGGCCAGGTCGTGGGCGACCAGCCACACGGCGGCGAGATAGAGGGCGAATTGGACGGCGAAGACGGCCATGAAGGGGACGAGGGAGACGACCTCGCCCCAACTGCGGACCACTCCATAGCCGCCCAATTCCGCCAGCCCGAGCAGCGGCAAGACAGACGAGCGCAGGACAACGGTGCGACGCGGACCAGACAGATACCGTCTGATCCGCGTGCTCTTTTCAACCAGCGTTGTTTGACCCGACACTCAAGAACCCAGCCGCACGATGGTCGAGAGTAGGCCCCGCCCCTCGGCGAAGCGGCGGCGCAGGTAGTAGTCGACGCCCAGCTTGCGGCCCGCCGCGAACACGGCCAGCGTCAGGTTGATGAAGATCAGGAACAGGTAGGTCCAGTGCCACTCCTGCGGGACGCCGATGAAGCCAATGAGGAGGTTGACGCCCTGCAAAGCGCCCAGGATGCCGCCCAGCCGCGTCAGGATGCCGAAGATGAGGCTGATGGCGATGGCGAGTTCGGCCAGATAGACGCCCCAGCCAATGAGTTGAATGTTGGGCATGACAAAGCCGGTCAGAAACGCCTTGTACGGCGCGATGGCGCCGTAGGTCGCCTGGCGGCCAATGAAGTCACATAGGCCCGACGTCGGCGCGTTGATGTTCTGAGTGAAGGCGAAGTTGGCCGGGCAGCCAAACGTCGGCGGTATCTTCCAGGTTGTCTGCTCGAACCACATCCAGCCAATCACCAGGCGCGTGATGGTTAGGAACCAGGCCTGGAGCGTGCGCGGGATCACCGACGACACTTCACCCGCCTGCGCCATAGTCATTACCGAGGATCGTGCGGCACTCATGGTCAAAGTCCTTTCTGGCCCTTCAGGCGCTTGCGATAAGTTCTATGTCTTGCTACCTATCCTGTCTGGCCCGTCGTCCAGATGTTACACGCCTACCACACGATCAAGCACGTTTCAGTCCGTCGGACGCCCACGGCGCCCGCGATGCCCGTCGTCACTCAGTTGCCGAGGGATTGGAGATTGGGGCTCTCGACCAGGGCAATCAGGTCGTAGCGCCCCGTCACGGCGTGGATTTCTTTGATCACCGAGCCTTCCAACTCCATGTTGGGTAGTTCCTGCACCAGGTCCTGCACCCGTGTCGGTTCGGCTTCGATGAGCACGTAGGCTCGAATCATAACCTCTCCATGTGTGAATTGTCGCTCCCGACGGGAGCGCCCAGTCTAGCCTCAGGTAAAGGTCATCAAGGGCACAACGCCCGTACGCGTCATGACGTCCAGTTGACGTTGGACGCGCTCGACCGCCGTCGCCAGCGGAAACAGCTTGCGGCTCACCTGCATGTCGGCGTCGGTCGACAGTGGATGCCAGAAGATGCCGTCCAGGTTGGCCGTCAACTCGGGCACGAGGTTGTCCAGCCCCAGTTCCAGCCCTTCCTTGGAATAGCCGCGCTTCGCCAGCGGGCGGACGAAGTGGTCCTCGTCGGGGATGCCGAGCGACTGGTGGAACTCGCAGACGAGGTGGAGGTACGGCGAGTTGACGGGCGTCTCGGTGGTGCTGAGGCGGACGCGAAAGCCGCGCGCCTGGAGGAGCTTGATCCCCTCGACAGTCTTCTCCCACGAGCCTTTACCGCGATAAAAGTCGTGGTGCTCGGGGATGCCACCATCCAGGCTAACCTGCACGACCAGATTATCGTTGTTGATGGCCGTCAGCTTGTCCAGGCGCGGCCCGCGCAGAATCATGGCATTGGTCAGCACGCTCGTCTTGACGCGCGCCGACGAGTAGGCGAGCATGGCGTAGATGTCGTTGAGGATGAACGGCTCGCCGCCCGTGAAGAACACGTGGTCGAAGCCTAGCTCGACCGCCTCATCGACCAGCCGCCTGACATTCGCCATGCCCAACGCGCGGCGCGGCGCGTTCGGGCTGGACTTGGCGACACAGTAGCTGCAGCGCAGGTTACAGTCATAGTTGGTGTAGATCCAGAGCTTCCAGAGGAACGCCGGTGGTGCGGCGCATGCGCTCTCCACTACGGGCGAAGTCACAGGTCCCTCCCCACCGTCAATAGCTCCAACTCGCCGCGCCCTCCCCCAGCAACTCCACCACGGCCGCACCACCGGCAAAGGTCGCGGCCGGAATGACGTTGTCGTTGGCCAGCCCCCGCGCGTTGAAGCACGGCGGACAGACCCAGATGCGCCCGCCGTTGGCGGTGAAGCTGTCCATCAGTTCTTTAAGAGGCTTGAAGCCAGGCGAGGTAATGCCGTCGGCGTAGCCCGGCGTCGCCAGGCGCACAGCCTCGACATTTAAGAAAATAGTGACTTCCTGCCCGGCGGCCACACCCGCGTTGGCGATGACAAAAGCGACGGTGGTGCGGTCCGCGTCCTCGGCAGCCGTGGTCAGGTTGATAAGCAGTTTTGACATGCGGGACCTCCTTTGTCTGGGGGTGGATGGTGGGGGTTAGTGTTTCTGGATAAAGAACCGCTTGGGGTGAGCCACTGTATCCTGGGCCAGCAAGCGGTGGCCCGTCATGCGGCACCAGGCGGGAATATCGGTCTCCGCCGCCAGGTCGTAGGCCAGGACTTCGAGCACCGCGCCAGCGGGGAGCGTCTTCATGGTCTGGAAGATGAGCAAAGTGAGTTCGCCGCATCCGGTAGCGCCGGCGTCAAGGCGCGCCTGGGGGGCTGGCAGGCTGGACATGGACACAGGTCTCCTCCGTCACTATGCTAGTCTGAACTTCTTACCCAATCATTACACGTCCCGGCGGGAAGTTGCATTCTGGCCAGGATTGTCTAAAATC
>CAZLBQ010000458.1:0-5198 GCA_964557745.1 uncultured Anaerolineales bacterium | reverse complement strand
GACCTGGCCGGCGCCTACCGCCTGGCGCTGGAAACGGACCAGGCGCTTGGCCGCGCCTACAACATCTGCCAGCCGGAAGTCATCACCCTGTACGAGCTATGCGCCAAGGCCGCCGCTGTTCTCGGTGTGACGTTCAACCCGGTGAGCGTCCCCGCCGAGGCGCTGACAAAGGCCGGGCTGAGCGGCGGCCCGTACAGCCACATGACCAACTTCATCCCGTCCATCGAGCGCGCCCAGCGCGAGCTAGGCTACACCGCTACCGACTTCGATACCTGGCTGGCTACGACGGTGCGCTGGTACCGCGACGAGTATCGCGGCCCCGAGCCGGAGGGCTACGGCGACCGCCCGCGCGAGCTGGCCTTCGGCCAACGCTGGCGCTCCCTCGTCGCCGGTCTCTCGTCGGCGTGAAAACGCCCAGGCGCCACAGTTCTCAGGAGGCTATTATGTCTACCCCTCGCGTCGGTCTTGTCGTGGCCCCTGGTCAGCCCGCCACCGTGGTGGAGGCGGCGCGGCTGGCCGACCAGCGCGGCGTGCCGATGCTGTGGAGCATCGCCCCCGGCGTCGCGCCCGATCCTCTGACGCTGTTCGCGGCGGCCGCGGTTCAGACCGAGCGCGTCGGCCTGGGCACGGCCATCATCCCGATCTACCCACGCCACCCCGCCGCCCTCGCCAGCCAGGCCCTTGCCGTGGCCGCCCTCGCTCCCGGCCGGCTGCGGCTGGGCATCGGGCCAGGCGGACAGGGGTTCATCGAGCGCAGCCTGGGCATCCCCTATGGCCGCCCACTGTCCCGCCTGCGCGAGTACGTCACCGTCCTGCGCGGCCTGCTGTGGGATGGCAAGGCCGACTTCGACGGCGAAGTCTACCAGGTCCACGCCACGCTGCCCGCCGGCGTGACGCCGCCTCGCGTCCCCATTCTGATCTCGGCGCTGCGTCCCCCGGCCTACCACCTGGCGGGTGAGGTGACCGACGGCGCATTGGCGTGGGTGAGCCCGGTCCGCTACCTGGTGGACCACGCCCTACCCGCGCTGCGCGCGGGGGCGCAGGCAGCGGGCCGCCCGACGCCGCCCCTTCTTGGCCACATCCTCGTCGCGCTCAGCACGGACCGCCTCGCCGTCCAGGCCGCCGTCCGCGCCCAGTTCGGCTTCTACGGCCGCCTGCCGCAGTACATGCGCATGTTCGCCGACGCGGGCTTCCCGGCGCCGGGCGACGGCACGCTGCCCGACGGGCTGGTGGACGCCCTGGCCGTCAGCGGGACGCCGACGCAAGTCGAGGCGCGGCTGCGCGAGATTCTGGCGCAGGGAATTGACGAGGTCATGGTCAGCCACGTGGCGGTGGCGGACGCGGCGGCGGAGGGGGAGGACCTGGCAGCGGTGCTGGCCGGACTCTCGGGCTGAAGCGACGTTAGAACAGGACCTGAGAGATACTGAACCGCGCGGCGAGGAGGCGCAGCTCGGCGTCGCTCATGCCGACGGTCGGGCGGCCCAGCGCGAGGTTGAGGGCTTCGTAGTGGGCCGCCGCCTCGGCGTACTCCACCAGGTCGGCGGCCTGCGCCAGCCCAACATCCGAGCGGGTGACAACGCCGTGCTTGGCCCACACCACGGCGCGGTGGGTCTGCAAGCCGCGCACCGTGAGCGCCATCTGCTCCGGCGAGCCGGGCGGCGCGAAGGGCAGCAGCCCGATGCCGTCCGGGAAGACCATCAGCGTCTCCGGCTGCCAGCGCAGCAGGCGGCGGCTGAATGCGCGCGTGTCGGCGTAGTCGGGGTGGTGGCTGAGGTAGGTCAAGTAGAAGGGCTGAGCGTGGAGGACGGCGTGCTGGGCCAGGCCCCGCCGCGCCACATGGTCGGCGTGGATCGCCAGGTGGGAGTTGAACTCGCTCGTCGGGCGGATGTCCTCGACGGCGTAGAGGACGGCCTCGCGGCCCTCGGGCAGCACGTGTACCAGACACACCACCGTCTCCGGCCGACGCGTGATGTCGCGCAGGCGGCAGCCCGTGCCGGTCACGAGCAGCCAGCCGTCGGCGAGGGCGGGCACGGCGAGGGGCAGCACAATGCGGCCGCGCTCGGCGTAGCGGGCGTCGATGGCGGCCAGGTCGCGGGTAAAGAGCGACAGGTTGCCCGCGCCCCCCTCGACCGCGCCCAGGTCCACCATGCGCTGCGCGGCCTCGGCCATCGTCTCGACCAGCGCGCCAAACTCCATCTCGCTCACCTCTCCCTACCTCCTCGATCCCTAGACAGAATTAACAGAATTTGCATAATTGACAGAATATGCAGAAATATGATACTTGATCATTCTGATAATCATGCAAATTCTGTCTAATAATGGCTTGAGCCGGCCGCATCACTCTCCGACGATGGGGGCGCGGCGGACGTCGGGGTCGGTAAAGACGTCGAACTCGTCGCGGCTGCGCGTCGAGAACTCCGAGACGACCGCCCCCTCGTCGCCGGCCTGGAACCAGTGCAGCGTGTCCGGCGCGAGAGTGTACTGCTCGCCGGGCCGCAGCACGACCTCGTGCCACACGGTATAGGCATGGGCACGGTGGGCCGGCGGCTGGGCCTGGGGGTGGGACGTCGGCTCGCCCGGCACGTACAGGTAGACCGTCCCCCAGCGGCAGCGGAACGTCTCCTCCTTGCCCGGCTCGCCCATAACAGGCGGGTGGCGGTGCTCCGGGAAGGTCTGGCGCGGCAAGAGGACGAGTTCCTTGGCGCACACGCGCTCGGTGTTGATGTAGGTAATGAGTTGCAGGCCGGTGGTCGCTAGCTCGCCAAAGCCACAGTCGGCGATCTCGATGCGTTCGGCTTCGTCGGGCGTCAGGACGATGCCCGCCTGCCCCAACATGTCCAGCGCGCGGGCCTGGGCCGCGGCCACCTCAGCGCGGGTCAGCATGGTTCGCTCCTTATGAACTCAGGCGCCGTCGCGCAGGGGCAGGTAGACGGTAAAGGCGCTGCCGTCGCCCTCATGACTCGCCACATCCACGGCGCCGCCGTGCTGCATGACAATCTCCTTGACCACGTACAGCCCGATGCCCATGCCGCCGATCTGGCGAGAGCGGGCATGATCCCCCCGGTAGAAGCGCTGGAAGAGATGCTTCACCTCGGCAGCGGGAATGCCGATGCCCTGGTCGCGCACCACGACCCGCGCCATGTCGTCCTGCCGCCCAACCTCGACGCGCACGACGCCTCCCTGGGGGCTGTACTTGACGGCGTTCTGAACCAGGTTGTGGAAGACCTGTTCCAGCCGCAACGCATCCCCGTCCACCACCAGCGGCTCGCCGTCGACGGACGTCTCGACGCAGTGGCCCGGTTCCAGGGCCAGTTCCTCGGCGGCGACGACGCGGCGCACCAGGTCGACCAGGTCGAGCGGCTCAGGCTGGACACCGAAACGCCCCGACTGCAAACGAGAGACGTCTAGCACACGGGTGACGAGTTCGTTGAGGCGGCGCGCCTGCTCGACCACCGTCTGGACGGCCTGCATCTGGCGCTCCGTGAGCGGCTGGCCGACGGCCAGCTTGCGCTGCAAGAGTTGGGCGTTGCCCAGCAGGGCCGTCAAGGGGGTCCGTAACTCGTGGGACGCGATGGAGATGAAGGTGTCGCGGACGTGGAGGGCAGCCTCGGCCTCGCCCCGCGCCGCCCGCTCGGCCAGGTACAGCCGCGCCCGCTCGGCCTCGGCCCGCTTGCGCTCGGTGACTTCCTCGGCCACGATGTTGATGCCCAGCACCGCGCCATCCGCCGCCCGCAGCGGATACCAGTGCTCCACCCAGGTGCGCGTCACGCCAGGCTGGGCCGGCGTGACCCCTTCCAGCTCGATGCCGATAATGGGCTGGCCGGTGTCGATCACCTGTTGGAGCAGAGGCGCGGCGGTAGGCGCCAGGTCCGGCAGGACCTCGTGTAGCGTCCGCCCCAGGTGGTCGGCGGCGGGCACGCCGTTAATCTCGGCCAACCGGTCGTTGAGCCGTAGGAAGCGCAGGTCGCGGTCGAGGACGCACAGGCCAATGGGGGCGCCGGCGTAGACCGCCTCAATCTCGGCCAGCCGCTCGCTGGCCTGCGCCTCGCTGGCGCGCAGCGCCTCTTCGATGCGCACGCGTTCCGTCACATCCGCCGTTACGCCGTAGACACGTTCGAGCCGACCCTCCGAGGTAAAGACGCCCCGCCCGACCTCCTCGATCACCAGCGCCTCGCCGTCCGGCCGCCGCAGGCGGAAGCTGGAGCGATAGGTGTCGTGGTCAGGCCACAAGCCCGTCAGCGCGGCGAAGTAGGGTTCACGGTCATCGGGGTGGACATGCTGGAGGAAGTACTGCCCGGTGATGTCCTCGGCCAGACTGCCGAGAATAGTGGCGCACTCCTCGGAGCGGTAGACCTGGTCAGTCGCCGGGTCCCACTCAAAGGTGTACATGCGCGCGGCGCTCAGCGCCTGGCGGACACGGTCCTGGCTCTCGCGCAGCGCCTGCTCGGCGCGCCGCAGATGGGTGACGTCGCTAGAAATGCCCGCGACGCCGACCAGGCGACCGTCATCGTCGTAGATGGGGGTATCGGTGACGTGGGCGAGGAAGCTGACGCCGTCGCGCCGCCGCACCAGGAACTCGCCCGACCAGCTCTGGCCGGTGGCTAAACGGGCCATGATCTCGTGCGCCTGGGCCTGGGTCGTCTCCGACGGGACCACCTCGACCACGTTGCGCCCGATGACCTCATCGGCGCGCCAGCCGTAGAGCGTCTCGGCGGCGCGGTTCCAGTAGGTAATCGCCCCGGCCAGGTCGGTCGCGATGACCGCCTGGCCGACGGCGTTGAGCAGATGGTCATGAAACTGAAGGTGAGGGTCGGACGCCATACGCCCCGTGGTCTCCCAACGGCTAGGTCTGCGCGTCGGCTGACGCCGAGGCGGCGACGCCGATAGATAGGCCCATTGTAGCAGCCAAGCGCCAGGCGAACAGAAAGATGTCACCACGCTGGGTGTAGAAACGACTACGTTAGCTCGACGTCGTGGGGGCCGCTCTCCTTGACGCCGGCGGGCGTGATGCGCACGAAGCGCGCGTTGCGTTGCAAGCCCTCGATTGTCGTCGCCCCGGCGTAGCTCAAGCGGGGGCGCAGCCCGCCGACGGGTTTGGGCAGCACCTCCCCCACATCGCCGCGCGACGGGGCGGCAGCCTCGACACCCTCGGCCAAGCAGGCCTGCCAGGCGATCTTAGCGGGGGCCTTGTCGCAGGG
>CAZLBQ010000457.1:0-5199 GCA_964557745.1 uncultured Anaerolineales bacterium | reverse complement strand
GATTCACCTGGGGCCCCCAGGAAAAATCCGATTCGCTGGCCGCGCTCCGGGCGGGGGGCCGGGTGGGCTGGCCGCGGCGGCTGGGCGGGGCGGCGCTGGGCGCGGGGGTCGTGGTTGCGGCGACGGCGCTGACCTTTGTCGTCCTCTATCCTTTCCTCTATCCCGACCCGGTCGGGCGCACCCTCAAGATGCTGGACCACCGCGTAACCGAGATGGAGAAGCAGTACCAGGACTTCGAGCCGTCGCGCATCGAGGGCCTGGACGAACGGGTCGAAGTCCTCGAAGAGCGCATTCTGGACGACGACGCGGCCATCAACTACCCAGACGAGTGGCCGACGCCCGACAACAACTGGCTCAACCTCGCACTGACGGGGGTGGGCCTGGCAGTCCTGGTTGGGCAGGCCTGGCGCTGGCTGTGGAACACCGGCCGCGACAACGCCGCCGCCGTCACCCTCGCCGTTGCGCTGGTCACGGTCGGCCCGGCGCTCATGACGCCCCTGGACTGGCCCCGCTACTACCTCTTCCCCGTCGCGTTCAGCACGCTATGTATCGCCGTCGCCCTTGGCGCAGCGGTCCAGGCCCTGGCCCACCTTCTCAGGCAGCGTAGGGGCACAGCCGGGCCACAACCAAGCGCCACGACCAGCGCGTCAGGGCTGGCCGTCGAGGTGAACCAGCGCCGCGCTGACGTCCCATAGCCGACGGACGAGAGCGGTGTCGCTGGCAGCGGCCGGTAGCGGCCGAGCCTTCTTGTTGGCAAAGTACTGGCCCGTCATACCCTCTACCTCCGGTGATGAGGCCAGGTAGACAATCGTCTCCGCGCCGCGCGCCGGAGTGAGCATGAAAGGCCCCGCGAGCCGCACCACCCAACGGAACAGGCCAGTGGCGGACTTGCCAAAGTTGGTGCGCACCGCCCCCGGATGGACAACGTTGGCGGTCACGCCTGTTCCGGCCAATTGCCGCGCCAGTTCCACCGTGAACAGGATGTTCGCCAGCTTCGACTGGCTGTAGGCCGTCATCGCGCTGTAGCGTTTCTCCCCTTGCAGGTCGTCAAAGTTAATCCGCCCGTTGGACTGCGCCTCGCTCGACACGCTGACCACGCGAGCCGGCGCGCTCGCCTTGAGCGTGTCGAGGAGGAGCGCGGTGAGCAGGAAGTAGGCGAGATGGTTCAGGGCGAACGTCATCTCCAGGCCGTCCACCGTCACGCGGCGTGGGTTGAAGACCCCGCCGGCATTGTTGACCAGGACATGCAGCCGCTCGTGGCGGCGTTTGAACTCGTCGGCCAGGGAGCGGATCGACGCCTGGCTGGATAGGTCGGCACGCAAGGCTTCCACCTGGGGATTGCCCGTCTGCGCCTGAATCTCCTCCACCACCGCCTGGCCTTTGGCCGCGTCGCGGGCGACGATGCTGACGGACGCGCCGAGCCGTGCGAGGGCGAGCGCCGTCTCCTTTCCCAGCCCCCCTGTGCCCCCTGTGATGAGACAGACGCGGCCAGTCATCGGACCGGCTTCAGCCATCATTCCTCCCGCCTGGCTACCAGGACTTACTTGCCGATCAGCTTGAAGGCGTGCGCGCCCGTCCCCTGCGTGCGCGCCCAGTAGGTGATCCAGATCATGGCCTGCGGTTCCAACAGCCGCGCCTGCTCGATGCCGCCCAGGTCGATGACCCCCTGCTAGCCAAAGCGGCGCAGGATGTCGGTGACGGTCTGCTTGGCCGCCGCGTCGTCGCCGGCGATGAACATGTCGGGCGTGTCGCCCGTGCGAGCGGGATCGACCATCGTCGCCGCCGTGACGATGTTGAGGGCCTTGACGACCCGCGCCTGGGGCGCCCAGCCCTGGACCATCTCACCCGCCGAGGTCGTGAAGCCGACCGCCAGGGCCGGGCCGTGGGGGCCAAACTAGAGGGGATCTAGGCGTGGTTCGAGCAGGCCATCGCTGCCGCGCCGACGCCGCGCGACCAGTTGGTGGCGCTCTTCGACGCCGTCGGCGTCCTCGCCAACCAGCCGACGTGCTATGGCTGCACGTTTCAGAGCACGGCGGCCGAGTTCCCCGACCCCGACCACCCCGGCCACCGCGTCGCCCTGGCGCACAAGCAGGCGGTCCGGGCGCGGCTGCACGACCTGGCCGTCGAGGCCGACCTGCGCCAGCCGGACAGCCTGATCGCCGCGCACTGACGTCCGCGCTTCGGACTAAATTAGCCGCCCGGCTTCCGACCCCATACCTGGACGACTATGAACGAGGTCAGGAAGACCTGCGGATCGTTGGCGATCCGCTCGCACTCGTCCATTATGGCGTCCAACTCGGCAGGCGTTGTCAGTCCCCACTCAAGGATGCGCGGGCGTAATGCCGCCGCTGACTCAAGCGGCCACAGCCGGTACGGATGGCCCGCCGGCAGCGCCAACACAGCGGCGCGGGCGTCAATCCCTTCCAGTCCCGCCTGGCGGAGGAGACTGTACATCCGCCGTCCCGCGTTGTAGTCGCCCCCACCCCGCCCGAACGCCTCAACGGCGAGAGCTTTCAGCCGGTCCCAGGCTGGTTGCGGGGGGTAGGCTTGATAGCCCGCTTCGTCCGACTCCTCGATGAGGAGTATCCCGCCTGGGCGGGTCAGGCGCAGCATCTCAGCGAGCAGGACCTCGTCGCGACCTAGTGGCGTAAAGACAAAGCGCACGTGGACAAGGTCAAACGCCGCGTCGGGTAAGCCCGTCTGGTAAGCATCCGCCTGCACAACCTCAACGTTGCTGTACCCACGGTTGTTGGCGAACTCTTGCGCGGCGGCGACCTGCGCCGGGTTGAAGTCCACACCCACCACGCGGCCGGTCGGCCCAGCCCGGCGGCTGAGGGCGCCTAGAAGTCCCATGGGACCGCAGCCCAGGTCGGCGCAGCGCCAGCCGGGCTGGACCTGTATGGCATCCAGCACGGCTTCAGCCGCTGGCTCCCAGATACGTCCCCAGGCGCGTAAGCGCTCGACCTCGTTCGGCGCTCGTGCGAGTAGATATTCCCCTCGTTGATGGGCCATGTGTCCCTCCATGTCTCTATTGAAGATCGCCGTAGACCGCCCAAGCTAAGCGCCTTCACGGCGAGGGGAGGACATCCAGGCGGTCGACGTAGAGGAGTGGGTTCTCACACGACGGCAGTTCCTCCGTCGTGCCGCGCACCTGGACATAGCGCCCGACGTACAGGTCCTGGTGGTCGAGGTTAACGACGCCCGACGCCAGGAAGAGGGACACGCTCATGTCCGGTCCGCAGGCTTCCCCCGGCCCGCGCATGAGGCGGAAGCGCGCCGACGACCAGCAGCTAAACGCATCGGGGGGGCGCAGGCAGAAGTAGCCGGTATAGGTGATGGTCGTGGGGGGCGGCAGGGTCGGCGTCGCCAGGGGCGGCGGCAGCAGCGCCACGCGGCGCTGGACATAGGGCAGGTACACGGGGTAGAGGGTACCGGTCGCGTCAGGGGCCGCGCCAGCCGGTGGGGGCGGCGCGGGCGACGGCGTGAGCGCAACCAGAAGCGCCACCCCCAGCGCCACCCAGAACCAGAAGATGCGCATGCGTCTCTACATTTCTAGCGGTCAGAGTCCTCGTCGTCGCGCCACTCCCCCACAGCGTCTTCGTCCATCGGCTGCATGTCCTCGTCGTCGAGCAAGACGAGGCGCGACTTGCCATTCTCGGCCGGTCCGACAATGCCGCGCTCTTCGAGTTCGTCCAGCAGCCGCGCCGCGCGGGGGTAACCGATGCGCAAGCGGCGCTGGAGGAACGAGGCCGACGCCGTGCGCGACTGGCGCACCACTTCGGTTGCCTCGGCGATGAGCTTCTCATCGGCCGGGTCGGGTTCGTCGAGCAGGCCCTCCCAGGGCGACGGCTCGACGTGGGGCGACGTCGGCCCGGCTACGCGCCGCCAGAACTTCACCAGCTTGTCCAACTCACGCTCCGAGACGTGCGCGCCCTGGAGCCGCTCCGGGGCCGGCGCGTCGGCCGCCGAGTACAGCATGTCGCCGCGCCCCAGTAGCTTCTCCGCGCCGGGCGTGTCCAGAATGACCCGGGAGTCGATCTGGCTGGTGACGGCGAAGGCGATGCGGGCCGGGAAGTTGGCCTTGATAAGCCCGGTGACGACGTCGGTCGAGGGGCGCTGCGTCGCCAGGATGAGGTGGATGCCGGTGGCGCGGGCCAGTTGGGCCAGGCGGCAGATGAGGCGCTCGGCCTCCTCGGCGGCGATCATCATCAGGTCGGCCAGCTCGTCGATGATGATGACGATGAAGGGCAGCGGCTCGCCCACCGTGGCGGCGACCTTCTTGTTGTACCCTTCGAGGTTGCGCACGCCGACGGCCGCGAACAACTGATAGCGGCGGTCCATCTCCCGTGTCGCCCAGCGCAGCGCGCCGACCACCTCCTCCATGTCGACCACGACTGGAGCCAGCAGATGCGGGATACCGTTGAAGCCGACGAGTTCGACGCGCTTGGGGTCGACCAGCATCAGCTTGAGGCTGTCGGGCGTGTTGTTGAACAGCAGGCAGGCGATGATGGCGTTGATGCACACCGACTTACCCGAGCCGGTCGCGCCGGCGATGAGCAAGTGCGGCATACGGCCCAGGTCGGCGACGACCGGCGTGCCGCGCACGTTCTCGCCCAGCGCGAGCTTGAGCGGCGAGGCGTGCTTCTGGTACTGGGGCGACTCCATGAGGTTGCGGAGGGCAACGCGGGCCGAGTTAGCGTTGGGGACTTCGATACCGACGACACTGCGGCCCGGCACCGGCGCTTCGATGCGCAGGGTTGGCGCGGCCAGGGCCAGCGCCAGGTCGTTCTGGAGGGAGATGATCTTGCTGACCTTAATCTTGCGCCGCTCGACCACGCCGTCGGGCATCTTGCGCTCGATGAAGCCCGGCTCGATCCCGTACTGGGTCACAGTTGGTCCCTGGTTGACGGAGACGACACGCGCGGGCACCCCGAACGCCAGCAGGGTGTCCTCGATGATGGCACTGCGCTCGCGCACCTCGTCCTCGCGGTAGCGGACAGGCGAGCCACGCTCCAGAATCTCGATGGGCGGGAGCATGGGCAGTGTGGGTGTCACACCCTCCGTCCCCTCCGGCAGGGCTGGCGCGGGCTTGCGGCCGCCCCGCTTGCGAGGCGTACCGCTTGCGGCGGTCGTCTTCTCGGTAGCTGGCTCAGGCGTTGGCGCGATAGCCTCCCCCTGCCCCCCCGCTCCCCCGCTCCC
>CAZLBQ010000456.1:0-5202 GCA_964557745.1 uncultured Anaerolineales bacterium | reverse complement strand
ACGGGCTTCATCGCCTTCGCCCTGCTCATCATCCTCTGGTTGCTGGGTGCGGCGGCGCAGGCCGTGGGCAGCGGCCCGCTGGGCAGCGTCTTCGATTATCTCGCCATCAACACCCACTTCGATGACTTTGTGCGCGGCGTCATCGATACCCAGCACGTGGTCTACTACCTGATCCTCACGGCGCTGTTCCTCTTTATGGCGACGCGGGTGGTTGAAGCGAAACGGTGGAGATAGTGTATGTCCTCTCTCAATCGTCCCTATAGCGCCATCGTCGCCGGGCTGGCCGCCCTCGCCCTGCTGGCGGGCATCGTCCTGCTCGGCGTGCGCGGCTGGGAACTCTACACCCAGGTCGCGTTCGTCGTCGCCCTGCTCCTGGCCGGCGCGTTTGTCCTTCTGGAGCCAACCTGGGTCGGGCAGCGCGTGACGGGGCGCAGCGCCAGGTACGGCACCAATGCCCTCGTCCTCGTCCTGGCCGTCGCCACCATCCTGGGCGCGCTGGCCTACCTGTCGACGCGCTACACCAAGCGCTACGACACGACGGCCAACCAGCAATTCAGCCTGGCCGACCAGACCATCAATATCCTCAAGAACCTCAAGCAGCCGGTGCAGGCCGTCGGTTACTACAGCGACCAGGACCAGCAGGGCCAGCGCGCCCGCGACCTGATGCGCGAGTACACCAGCCGCAGCAACCTCGTCACCTACGAGAATATCGACCCCGTCCTGCGCCCCGCCCAGGCCCGCCAGGCCGGTGTGACCAGCCCATCCATTGTCCTGACGTCGGGCGACAAGCGCCAGACGGTCATCTCAGTGGACGAGCCGAGCATCACCGGCGCGCTCATCAAGCTGACCCAGGACAAGCCGCGCACCGTCTACTTCACCACCGGCCACCGCGAGTATGACCCCAAGGGCGGCACGGGCGCTAACGACGGCTACGCCGTGGTCGGCCGCAAGCTCCAGCAAGACGGCTACACCGTCCTCAGCGTCAACCTCGCCATCAGCAACACCGTCCCCTCCGACGCCACGGCCCTCGTTGTGGCCGGGCCGCAGAGCGCCTTCAGCGCCGCCGAGGCCAACGCCGTCAAGACCTACCTCGACAACGGCGGGCGCGGCATGTTCTTGCTCGACCCGCCCCAGGACCCCACGACGCGCGACCCGCTCACCGACGTCCTGGCCCAGTGGGGCATCCGGCCCCGCAACGACATTGTCATCGCCGACCCCGGCCTCTCCCTGGGCGGTGACCGCCTGACGCCCCTTGTCACCCGCTACTCGCTGACGACGGTCACCAACGGTCTCGAAGGCGCGACGACGTTCTTCCCCCGCGCCCGCTCGCTGGAGCAAGTGACGCCTGCGCCCGAAGGCCTGATTGTGACACCCCAGGTCCAGACCGGCCCCCAGAGTTGGGGCGAGACCGACTTCGCCGGCCTGCGCAACGGCCAGGCGCGGCCCGACGGTCAGGACGCGCGCGGCCCACTGTCCCTCATCGTCACCAGTGAGACGTCCAACCCCAACGGCGACGCCCCCAAGGTCACGCGCGTGTTCGTGGCGGGCAACGCCGCCTTCGTCGCGGACAACATCCTGCAGCAGGTGGGCGGCAGCGCCAACGACGACCTGTTCATGAACGGCGTCAACTGGCTGGCCCAGTCCGAAGAGTTGAACGGCATCCGCCCCAAGACCGCCGACACGCGCCAGGTCGTCATCAGCGGCGACCAGAGCCGCTGGCTGTTCTTCTCGTCGGTGGTGTTCCTGCCCGCCCTTGTCCTGGCCTACGGCGGCTGGGTGTGGTGGCGGCGGAGGTAAGCCATGAACTTCCGACTGACAGGACTCCTCGTCCTCATCGCCATCGCCCTCGTCGCCGCCGTGTACTTCTTCGACGTCCGGCGCGACAAGACGGAAGACACGACGTCCACCGGCAGCGGCGCGCCCGTCGCCCTGTTCGACCTCAAGGCCGACGACGTGACGCGCCTGAAAGTGACGGATAACACGGGCAAGACGGTCGAGGTCACCAAGGACGGCGGGGCGTGGCGGCTGGTCGCGCCCAGCCAGGAGCCGGCCGACGCAACCCGCGTCGACAGTGTCGTGCGCCAGGTGGCCGAGGCGAAGGCCAGCCGCAAGATCGAGGCGCAGGACGTGGACAAAGCGGCCTTTGAGTTGGACAAGCCCGCCACGATCATCACCCTGGGCACAGCGTCGGGCGACAAGACGCTCAACGTCGGCGGCCAGACGCCCGACAAAGGCTCGTACTACGTCCAGAAAACCGACGACCCCGCCGCCTACCTGTTGAACGGCCTGGCCGTCACCGCCGCCACCGGCCTGGTGTCGCGCCCGCCCACGCAGCCGACGCCGACCCCGGCGCTCACGCTGCTGCCCGGCGACGCGACGGCCACCCCGACAGCAGCCCAGGTGACGCCAACCCCATGACACGTGCCGCCTATAGCGCCGACTTCAGTCGGCCGCCGCCTGATTGGATCACAATAACTGTCACCCTGAACCGAAGGCGAAGGGTCTCGTTCAGCGGGCCGAGATGCTTTCCTTCGCTGCTGAGAACCTTCCGCTGTCACCCCGGTGAACCACAGCCCTGAGCCACGCAAAGGGGCAGTGAGGGGTCTCCTCTGCCAGCCTTCCAGAGGAGACCCTTCGCTGCGCTGCTCAGAACCCTCCGCTGTCACCCCGGGGAACCGCAGCCCTGAGCCACGCGAAGGGGCAGTGAGGGGTCTCCTCTGGAAACGCGGCCAGAGCAGATGCCTCGCTCCGCTCGGCATGACCGTCGGCCCGGTTCTTGCCTCGTCGCCTGTCGTTGGCAACATGGCATTCTCAGTACTACAGTCAAGGCCGCGTACAACAGAGCGGGGCTTGACCTATTTGAATAGTGGGTACGAACCATGCGAACAATGCTAACCCGCGCCGCCCTGGGCCTGGCCGCCCTCGCCCTCGTCGGCGGCGGGGGGATCGGCTGGTATTGGCGGTTCCTGGAACGGTTGCCGGTGGACTTTGAGACGCCCCTCGACGCGAGCAAGAGCCAGGCGTTCGGGCACCCCGTCCCCGTGACCGGCTGGGGCGGCGGCGGGCGCCTCACCCGCACCCCCATCATCTTCATCCACGGCACAACGGGCGCGGCCTGGAACTGGGGCGTTGCCCGCGCCCTCTTCCGCCTGTGGGGCTATCGGTCGGCCGAGTTGTGGGCGCTGACCTACGGCTGGGGCGGCGAACTGCACCGCGACCCGAACGGTATCCTGACCCGCGACGACAGTGTGGACGAGAACTTGCCCGACCTGGACGGCTTTATCCATGCCGTGCTGCGCTATGTCCAGGCGCGTCAGCCGGAAGTGCAGCAGGTGGACCTGGTGGGGCACAGCATGGGCGGCGTCCTGGCGCGACGCTGGCTGCGCGAGGGCGACAACGCCCGCTTGGTGCGCCGCCTGGTAACCCTGGACAGCCCCAACCACGGCATCGAGTCGACCTGGCTCCACGAGAACCGCTGCCCCGACGGCGTGACCCGCTTCTGCGAGGAGTTCATCGAGGGCAGCCCGTGGCTCGCTACGCTGAACAGCGACGCGGAGGTGCCGGTCGGTATCCCGGCCCTGGCCGTCTACGATGGAACAGGGCAGGTGTCCTTCACCGTCTCGTCGCGCTCGCCGCGCATCGAGGGCGGTGACAACCTGCCCTACAACCTGGAGCGCAACGCCCGCATCACCCACTCCGCGTATGTCTATGACCCGGGCGTGCTGCGCACTGTCTTCGATTGGCTCCAACGCTAAACCAATCCCGTGGGGAAACCCGCCTCCCCGTCTCCCCCCTCCGTGTCGCCCCCTCTATGTAACGCCGACTTCAGTCGGCCTCTGGGTACTGTAGCGCCGCCTGCCGCCTGCCGCCTGCCGCCTTACCCCTCGTCCTCCTCGCCGTTCTCTTCCTCGTCCCCGTTGTCAGCCGCAACCGGCTTGCCAAACGGCGCGGGCTGGAACGCGGTCTGGCGCTCCTGCAACTCCCGCCACTCGGCGGCCGACACCTCGTACGTCTCCTCGTTAGCCTCGTTCTGCAGCACCATCACCTCGCGCAGCACATCGACCTTGGCGACGCGCGCCGTCCCCGTCGCCCACTGGAGCTTGGCCCCGACCTTGGGGAACTGCCCCTTGACCGCGACGTACTGGTCCTGCTCGAAAGTCAGGCAGCACAGCAGCCGCCCGCACACCCCCGAAATCTCCGGCGGGTTCAGCGGCAAGTCCTGCGTCTTCGCCGTCTTGATCGACACCCGCGGGAAATCCCCCATCCACGACGAGCAGCACAGCTCCAACCCGCACTTGTCGATCCCGCCCAGCAGCTTCGCCTCGTCGCGCACGCCGACCTGCCGCAGCTCGATCCGCGTGTGCAGCGCCCGCGCCAGGTCGCGCACCAGTTCACGGAAGTCGACGCGCTTCTCCGCCGAGAAGTAGATCGTCAGCCGCGTCCCATCGTAGCTGTACTCGGCGCGGACCATCTTCATCGGCAGGTCGTGCTCGCGCACCTTCTGCTTGGCGACGCCCAGCGCCTCGCCCTCGCGCAGCCGATAGCTCTCCATCTGCGTCAGGTCGCGCCAGTCGGCCTGCCGCTCGACCGGCTTCAGCGGTTGGATGCCCTCGTTCTCCGGCACATCCGTCGGCGGGATGACAATCTTGCCGACCTCCGTGCCGCGACTCGTTTGCACCAACACATAATCACCCGTCGTCAGGGACGCTGTCCCTTGCGGGTCGAAGTAGTAGACTTTGCCCGCGCGCTTGAAGCGCACGCCGACCACAACCATCGTCTTATCCTTCCGGCCAACTCAAAAAGAGTACTTCCATCACCAATCGCGGGTTGGCATTCCGCTCTAACTCGTCCGCCGCCGTCCGCGTCGCCCGTAGCGCCTGGACCAACTCCGTCGTCGACCGCCGCTGCGCCAGCGCCGTCAACGCCGCCTGCTGGTCGATGTTCGTCACCCACGCCTCGCCGTCGGCCTGCATCAGCAGCGCATCGCGCCACCAGCCCTGGCACACCGTCAGCAGGTCGGGCAGGGCATCGGGCCGCTTGGCCATCTCCTCCGCCAGCGCCAGGCGGTCCGCCCGCCCGGCTTTGAGGACTCGCGTCACATTCTCCAACTGCTGCGCGCGCCGCGCCAGGACCGCGCCATCCCGCGCTGCCGTCAGCGCCCACCCCACGCGCCCGCCGCTCAGCCGCGCCAGCCGCTGAGCC
>CAZLBQ010000455.1:0-5202 GCA_964557745.1 uncultured Anaerolineales bacterium | reverse complement strand
GCCAGCGCGCCGACCTGGAGCGCGAAGGTTGCGCCGTAGCGCTGGGCCAGCCAGCCGCTCTGTAGGGCGCCCAAGGGTGTCATGCCAATGAACATGAGCATGTAGACCGAGATGACACGCCCACGCAGGCGGTCGGGGACAGCAGTCTGGAGCAGCGTGTTGGTCGTGGCGTTGCGCATGATGAGGAACATACCCATCCCCGCCAGTAGGACCATCGACAGCCACAGGGAGCGCGAGAAGGTAAACAGGAGCAGCATGGTGGGGAAGGTGAAGTCGCCCAGGGCCACGATGCGCCCCTTGTGGGTGAAGTTACCCAGCGAGGCGATGGTCAGCCCGCCGACGACGGCCCCCACCCCCGTGGCGCTCATCAGCAGACCGTAGCCCTCGACGCCGTAGCCGAGGACATCGGCGGCCATGACCGGCATCAGCGTCGCGTAGGGCATGCCGAAGACGCCGACCATCGTCGCTTGCAACAGGAGGGTCGTCACGGCGCGGTCGCCCCGAATATAGCGGACGCCCTCCTTGAGGCTGGTCCACATCGACTCGCGCGCCGCCTTGCGCGGGACGGGCGTCGCCGTCATCATCAGCAGTCCGGCCAGGACGGCCAGGAACGACACGCCGTTGAGGGTGAACGCCCCGCCCACACCGAGCCACACCACAACCAGCCCGCCCAGGGCCGGGCCGACGATGCGCGCGCCATTGAAGGCCGTGGCGTTCAGGGCGATGGCATTCATCAGGTCGCTCTTGGGCACGATTTCGGGCACGAACGACTGGCGGGCCGGGTTGTCAAAGGAATTGATGATGCCCAAGACGAGGGCCAGCAGGATGACCTGCCAGGCCTGGACGTGGCCCGTGAGGACGAGGGCGGCCAGGGCAAACGCCTGGATCATGGCGAGGGTCTGGGTCAGGATGAGCAAGTGGCGCTTGTTGACGCGGTCGGCCAGCACGCCCGCGAACAGGGAGAAGACAAGGGTGGGAACCTGATTGGCGAAGTTGAGTACGCCCAGGGTGAAGGGCGACAGGGTCAACTGGTAGATGAGCCAGCTCTGCGCCGTGGTCTGCATCCAGGTGCCGCTGAGGGAGACGACCTGTCCCGACCAGTAGAGGCGGTAGTTGCGGTGGCGCAGCGCGGAGAAGGTGCGCGGCAGGTGGGGCGTGAAGTGACGCGGCTGCGGCGGCGTCGACGCGAGCGGCGGGTGATGAGGTTGGCCGTTCCCATCGGACGGCGCGTGGGCCTCGCCATCCGACGCGACGGTCGTGTCGGCGGCGTCACGACGAAGGGTTTCGGTCACGGCAGCATCAATCTCCTGGAGAGGAGCACTCCTGAAATGGCGCGCACTGTCACCCCGAACGCAGTGAGGGGTCTCCTCTGGGGACGTTGGCAGAGCAGATGCCTCACTGCGTTCGACATGATATTCCGACAGCGTCAGCTATCGGCAGTCACCACGACGCTTGCTCACCTACTGCGTCGCGCCGGCGCGGGCGTTCTCGTTGCCGTAGCGCCGCATCACGTACGTCTGCCAGGCGGCTTCCAGGCTCCCGCTGTCGGTGTTGAAGACCTGCCGCGCCAGGTCATCCCACGTGCTGGCCGCCGGCAGCCCGGCGACGAGCGCGCCCACCGCGTCGCGGCCATACGTCGCGGCGATGAACTCGGCGAAGCTCACGCTCAGCATCCCGGAGCCGAGGCGCGAGGTAAACGCCGGCGGGCGATACGAGTTGAGCGCGAGCAGCGTCGGGCGCGCGCCCCCTGCTAGATCACGCTTGAAGTCGGCTTCCATCTGGAGTTGCGACACGGGCGGCAGGCCCGCCGCCTCCAGGGCCAGCCACTGGCCGATGCCCACGCTCACCCGCCGCCACTCGCCCCAGTTCCAGTCGCCCTGCGACGTCACGTGGTCCGTGGCTCGCTCAATCAGATAGCTGGAGAGGGGGAACGTGACCGCGCGCAGCAGGGTATCTTCCTGTTGCGTGCCGAGGACTGTCGGCTGGAGGAGCGGCGAGGCGATGGTCAGGCGGCGCTCGTCGCTGATGCGAAACGTCGTCCCCTCCAATGTCGGCACAATCTGGAGCTGGAACGGCCCGGCAATCTTGCCGTCGAGACGGAGGGTCTGGACCGCCTGGGTATAGAACGCCTCGAGACGCGGCACAAACGCCCGCACGGCAGCGTGATCGCGCATGCGGTACGTCACCTGGAAGTGGTCGGAGGTGAGGGTCCGCTCGTCGCCCCAGAAGCGCGCGTCGGGGCTGGTGCGCCGCCACACCCCGTCAGGCTGGCGCTCGTAGAAGCGGAACTCGCTGTAGCCCCCGACCTGATTGGGCGCCGACGGTAGATTGACGGTCGCCTTGACCAGGGCCAGGTCGCCCTTGAGTTCAAGCTCGCTGAGCTGGACCTGGGGCGGCTGCGCTGTGTCGCCGACGAGGTCGCGCAGACGGTTGTCCGCCCAGCCGGCCCGCGTCCGCCAGCCCGCCGACGCATCCGGCGCGACGAGCGTCTCCTTGAGCTTGTCGTCGCGGTTGAGCCAGGCCCAGGCTTCCAGGTCCGTCGTGGCCTGGATATCCTGGCGCACCCGCGCCATCCCCTCCTGGTAGCCCGCCCACAAGCGCCAACCGACCAGGGCCATCGCCAGGACGCCCAGCCCAGTCAAGGCCCAGACGAGGCGGCGCGGCACGGCGCGCAGCCGGGACGCCGGCCGGGGCGCTTCGTTGCGTGGGTCGAATGTTAAGAGTTCGACCTCATCATCCCAATCGTTCTCACCCACTTGCCATTCGAAATTCGTCTTGCCCATCATGCCACTCCCTAACAATACACACTCACTCTCAGACAGGTCTGGCGCGCTTCACGTACAAACTAGAGTCGCTCAAAGGCTCGGTTATTTCAGATTGGCGTCGAAGAAATCAATCGTGCGGCCCATCAGGCTGTTGTAGGCCCAGCCGCCGATGCCAAAGCCGTGGGGCTGGCCCGCGTACTCAAATAGCGTGGCCTCTTTGCCGTGCGCCCGCAGCTTCCCCGCCAGGTCGCGCGACCACCACAGCGGGACGGTAGCATCCGCTGTGCCATGATGCAGTTGGACGGGGGCCTGGACGTTGTCGAGATAGTTAATCGGTGAGGCCTGGCGGAACGCCTCCACGTCGCGCCACGGGCTGAACGGGCCGTCAAACAGGAACCAGCCGCCCGCCCAGGTGTTGTTGATGAGCCGCCAACTCTCCATCGCGTCGCCACTCATCGCCGCGTACAGGACGGCGGCGCGGACCGTCGGGCTGACGACCAGGGCTTTGATGGCGACCTCGCCGCCCATGCTGTGGCCGAATAGCCCGATGCCGTCGGGCCGAATGGTCGGGTCGGCCTTCAGAATCTCGACCAGGTTGAGGACATCGACCGTGTAGCCCGACCGGAAGGGATTGGGACCGTCGTCCGACGCGCCGTGCCCCCGATAGTTGGGGTGGACGACGAGAAAGCCTGCCCGCGCGAGGGCGTCGGCGTAGGGCGTGGTATAGGCCAGGACGGGGTAGTTGCGGGGATACACGTAGCCGTGGGCAACGACGACGGCACGGTAGGGCGGCTCGACGCCCTTGGGCACGTCCATGAAGCCGACGATGGTCAGGTCATCGCTGGGGTAGCGGATGAGGTAGCGGGTGAAGGCGTCGTTGTCCTCCATGACGCGGACGCGCTCGATCTCGCCGCCGCCATAGTGGCGGTTGCGCAGGCTCGAGATGAAGGACATGCCGGTGGGGTCGGTGAGGAGTTGGGGGGCGTTGCGCGGCGCGGCTAGGTTGGCGACGCCTTCGGGGGAGGCGGTGTCGGCGTCTGCCTCGTCCCCCTCTGGCCCCTGGGCCAGGGCAGGCATCACGCACAGCAACGCGACCATAAGCGCAACGACAAGACGACGAAGGGGCATACAGGGTCTCCTGTCGGGGTTTCCGCTAGAGTATAGCCGGTGTGGAGACGAAGGGCAAGAATAGGCGGGGGAGCAGGGGAGCAAGGGAGCAAGGGGGCGGGGGGGAGTGTAGTGCCGACTTCAGTCGGCCCGAAGGCAGAAGGCCGTCGAGTGTCACCCCGAACGGAGTGAGGGGTCTCCTCTGCTAACGTCCCAGAAGTGATGCCGCGCTGCGTTGGGCATGACGAGAGTCATGCGCGGTCCCTGTGTGGGGGAATGCCGAGCAGGGCGACACCCGCCAGGGCAAAGCACACTGTCACGCCTATGATGAGGCCGGGGTAGCCCGCCCCCGGCTGCCAGCGGTTGAGGCCGTCGATGAGCAGGCCCATGACGAGGCGGGCCGACAGCGAGCCGCCCGCCGTGGCGAGATTGGAGAGGCCGAGGTAGCGGCCGACGTGTTCCTGCGGGACGAGGGTCATCGCCATGGCCCAGCCCGCCGTTTGGAAGGCGGCAGCCGCCAGGCCGAGCGGGAGCGCCGCCAGCCAGAGCTGCGTCGGGGCGCGAGCGAGCAGGAACAGGGGCGCGCCGACGGTCGCCAGGAGCATAGCGGCCAGCAGCAGGCGGCGGCGGCCCACGCGGTCGCCCAGGCGGCCCAGCGGTAGCGCCGTCAGCCCGACGACGAGGCCGAGGACGGCGACGAGGTTGCCGATGACCGACGGGGCGTCGGGCCAGCGCAGGTAGTCCTGGACAAAGTAGAGGGCGAACACGCGGATGGCCGTCAGCCCGACGACAAAGAGGTAGCGGTTGGCGAGCCAGAAGAGGAAGGGGGAAGAGAGATGGGAAGGATAGGAAGGGGGAGAAGGCGGGGAAGGCGGGGAAGAGGGGGAAGGGGTGTGGAGGCGGGGGAGACGGCGCAGGCCGAGGGTCGTGACGAGCGCCGCGAGGACGACACAGCCCGCCACGAACAGGTACGTGGCCGGAATGAGGCCCGCCGCGACTAGCTGGCCGCCAACATACGCCCCGGCCACAATGCCCACAATCTCGAACACGGCTTTGACGCCCGAGGCCCGGCTCCAGCCGGCCGCCGGCACGTAGTCGCTGATGAGCGCCTGGAGTGGCCCCTGGACCGTGTTGGAGGCGAGTTGGGCGATCCCCACGCCCAGGAAGAGGACGGCCAGCGACGGCGCAAAGACCATCACCGGCAGGGTCAGTAGCATGCCGACGCTGCCCGTTAGCAGGAACGGCAGCCGCCCGTGGCCCGCGCGGTCGCTCCAACCGCCGACGAGCGGCTGCCAGACCATCGCCACCAGCAGGCCGACGACGCCGAGGG
>CAZLBQ010000454.1:0-5214 GCA_964557745.1 uncultured Anaerolineales bacterium | reverse complement strand
GACGCTGTCCGGGGGCGAGGCGCAGCGCGTCAAGCTGGCGAAGGAGCTAGGCCGCCGCGCCACGGGCCGTACCCTATATCTGTTCGATGAGCCGACGACCGGTCTGCACCTGGCCGACACGGCCCGCCTGCTGGGCGTGCTGCAGCGTCTCGTCGACGCGGGCAGTACCGTCATTGTCGTCGAGCATAACCTGGAACTGGTCAAGGCCACCGACTGGGTCATCGACCTGGGGCCGGAAGGGGGCGCGGCGGGTGGCAAAGTAATGGCCCAGGGGACGCCCGAACAGGTCGCTGAGACCGCCGGGTCGTCCACTGGGCGCTATTTGAGACCGCTCCTGCGATTGTAGTAGGTTAGTGGCTGCGGGTCGTGCCGCTGCTCTCCGCGACGCCCGCGCTCAACGCGCCGCCGCTCGCGCTCGTGCTTGTGCTCTCGCCCATGCCCGCCTCGCGGTTGCGGCCGCCGCGCCCGCCGGGCGCAGACCCACCGCTCGAGCCGCCCTGCGCGGCGTCGTCGCGCTGCTCCTCCAAGGCGTTCGCCACCTTGCCACTCATCGCCTCGACTTCGTCGATCACCTGCTCATCATCCCACGTGCGTGGATCGTCCATCGGTTGCGTGTCGCGCTCTGGCATCCTGTGCTCCTTTCGCTGTCGGCATGCCGACTGGCGGAGCACGATACATGCCACCTGCGTGTGGTGAGTGCTGAGTCCTTCAGGTCTGTCTATATCTCTTGAGCAGAGCTTTCCAGCCGGCTGGGCCGAACCGCGCCGTCTGCTGCCGCCACGTCCCGACCAGGCCGTAGGGCAGGAACAGCACGAGCAGGATGTAGATGACACCCAGGATGAGCAGCCAGTTCTTGCCGAACGTCGCGTTCAGCCAGTAGCCGAGGACGGTCAGCACGCCCGCGCCCAGCATCGGCCCCACCAGCGTCCCCACGCCGCCAATGATGGTCATCAGCAGCGCCTCGATGGTCGTATCCAGCGACAGGACGGTGGGCGAGGCGCTCAGGTTCCACAGTGCGCTCAACAGCCCTGCCAGCGCGGCGAACACGCCCGCGATGACCAGCGCGATGAGCTTGAGGACAAAGGTGTTGTAGCCGAGCATGGTGGCGCGGCTCTCGTTCTCGCGGATGGCGACGAAGACGCGGCCCGTCGGCGAGGCGACGATGCGCCGCGCTAGCAGGTACATGACGACGGCAAACACCAGGGCGATGTAGTAGAACCGCAAGCGGTGGTCGGTCGGGCTGAGGAAGTCGGGGACGGGGATGCCCTGCAAGCCGTCCTCCGCGCCCGTCCACTGGCGGAAGTCCGTCGCCGTCGCCATCAGGAAGGCGACCTGGGCGAACGCCAGCGTCACCATGGCGAAGTACACACCGCGCACCCGCAGCGACACCACGCCGATGAGCAGGCTCTCCACGACCGCCACCAGGACGACCAGCGCCGTCGCCGCACCCAACGACCACTGCCAGTGCTTGAGGGCGATGCCGACGGCGTACGCGCCGCTGCCGAAGAACAGGGCGTGGCCAAAGGACAGGATACCCGTGTAACCCATGAGCAGGTCGTAGCTCATGGCGTACACGGCGAAGATGAACATCTGAATCAGGAGACCCTGGAAGAACTTGGGCGCGCCCGCGTCGATGGCCTCGCCGGTCAGCAGCGAGGCCAGCAAGGGGAAGAGGGCCAGGACCAGCAGCAGCGCCAGGCCCGGCCACGCGGCGCGCAGCCAGCCCGCCCAGCCCGCCGCGGCTCGCCGCGTGGCGGGCGTCGTCGCGGTCGTCTGCATGGGCTACTCCTTCTTCCCGAACAGCCCGGTGGGGCGGATCAGCAGCACCAGGGCCATGATGAGCACCGTCGAGGCGTTGGCGACGGTCGGGGACGCCTTGACGGCCTGCGCCATGCCCGGCAGTTGAATCCCCGTCAGCACCAGGTAGTCGCCAAAGGCGCGCGCCAGGCCGACGATGAGGGCGCCCACTGCCGCGCCCGCGTAGCTGCCTAGCCCCCCGATAACGACGGCGACGAAGGCCGGCAGTTGGAAGCCGAGGGCCAGCCCCGGGTTGACGCCGACGAAGGGCGCCGCCACCACGCCGCCCAGCCCGGCGATGCCTGCCCCCAGGGCGAACACCAGGGTGAACACGCGGCGTACGTTGATGCCGAGCGCCTGGACCATGTCGCTGTCCTGGACCCCGGCGCGGATGACGATGCCCAGCCGCGAGCGTTGCAGGAGTAAGGCCACCGCGACGAGCAGGACAGCCCCGACGAGGATGATGAACAGACGGTAGCTGGGGAACGGGCGGCCTAGCACGAGGATGGCGCTGCAGTGGTCGCTGAACCACGCCGCCAGGTTGGGCGAGGGGCAGTTGGGGCCGGCCGTGTTGAAGAAAGCCGGTATCTCCATGAACGCGCCGGCCGGCCCCCAGACGGCCTTGATGGCCTGGTCGATGACGAACAGCAGCCCCAGCGTCAGCAGGATTTGATAGATGGGGCGGATGTAGAGCGGGCGGATCAGGCCGACCTCGATGAGCGCGCCGATCAGTCCGCCCACCAGCGCGCCGACGGCGAGCGCCAAAACGAAGCGCAGGTTGGAGTTCAGGGCGAGCAGCGCCGCCTCGCTCGCGTCACGCCCAACCAGCAGGACGGCCGCCAGGAGGAGCAAGCCGACCACCGTCACCGCCGAGCGGGTCGCCGTGCCCCGCATCTGCTCGCGGCGTGGGCCGAGGACGAGGCTCAGAACCGCCCCGGCCAGGAACAGCCAGACAAGCCGCGTGAGCATCTGGCCCAGCGGCTCCTGGGCCTCGGCCGTCACCACCTGCCGCCCGCTGACCGTCGCGCCAAACGCGACGAGCCGGTCCAGCGGGAACGCGCGCAGCCCCAGGATGAGCAGCGCGACGCCGAGGGCAACGATGACCCCAAGGACGGCCCAGCGCGCCACGCCGCGCCGGGGGAGGCGCTCGGCGAGGGGGGCCGTCCAGCGGCCCAGACCGACGCCGGCGAAGAGGGCCAGCGCCAGGGGCGCGGTGTTGAAGATGAGGCGCGGGTTGGTGTACAGCGTCCAGCCCGCGTACGCGCCCAGCATGAACAGCGAGCCGTGGGCGAAGTTGAGGACGTCCATCAGGCCAAAGATGAGCGACAGGCCGGAGGCCAGCAGGAAGTAGAGCGCGGCCAGCGTCAGCCCAGACAGCAGAATGCTGACATAGACGCGCGGCTCCATCGTCGCGGCGACCAGGCCGAACGCGGCCAGCACGACCACCAGCGTGGTCAGGAGCGCCCGCTGGCGAAGTAGAGATTGGAGCATCAGTTCTCCACAGGACGATAGGCGACGGACGATAGACGACGGACGGTAGACGATGACCCGCCGTGCCGTTCAGGGCACGGTTAGCGTGTCGAACAAGACTTGTATCCGGCATAACCGCGGCCTGAACGCCGCGGCGTGCAGCCTACGTCTGCTAAGAGGACAGAGCGGATGTGGCCCGTCGTCCATCGTCCATCGTCAATCGTCGTTGGTCCTTCGTCCTTCCTCAATCACGCCGCCCCCAGGTAGCGGTGAACCGTGGCGCGATCCTGGACCAGGTCGGCCATGCGGCCCGCCTGGACCAGCCGTCCATCGTCAATCAGGAAGTAGTCGTCGGCCAACTGACTGGCGACGATGAAGTTCTGCTCGACCAGGAGCACCGTCGACTGGGCGCTCAACTGGCGGATGGCGGCCATGAGCTGCTCGATGATGACCGGCGCCAGCCCCTCGCTCGGCTCGTCAATCAGCAGCAGCCGGTTGTCGGGCACCAGCGCGCGCGCGATGGCGAGCATCTGCTGCTGGCCGCCGGACAGCTGGCCGCCCTTGAGCGCCCCCAGGCGTTTCAGGTCGGGGAACAGGGTGTAGATGAGGTCCGCCTTGCGCGCCAGGTCGCCCTTGCGGCGCTCGGCGATGCGCAGGTTCTCCTCCACCGTCAGGTCGCGGAAGATGGCGCGGTGCTCCGGCACAAAACCGATGCCCAGCGCCGCGACATCGTAGGTGCGCAGCCCGCCCAGGTCGCGCCCGCCGAACACGACGCGCCCCCGGCTGGGCGGCGTCAGGCCCATGATGGACTTGAGCGTCGTCGTCTTGCCCGCGCCGTTGCGGCCCAGCAGCGCCGTGATGCTGCCCGGCCGCACCTGGAGGCTGACGCCTTCCAGGATGTGCGACTGGCCGATGAAGGTGTGGATGTCCTCGACGGACAACAGGGGAACGCTAGCCATACAGGTGTCCCAGGTAGGCGCGCTGCACCGTCTCGTTGGCGGCAATCTCGGTCGGCGCGCCCTCGGCCAGCACCGCCCCCTGGTGCATGACCGTGATGCGGTCGGAGACGTTCATGACGACGTTCATGTTGTGCTCGACCAGCATGATCGTCTTGGCCCCCTGGCGGCGGATGGCGGCGATGGTCTCCATCAGGTGCGGGACCTGTTCCGACGCCATGCCCGCCGTCGGCTCGTCCAGGAGGAGCAGTTCGGGGTCCGGGGCGAGCAGGATGCCCAGTTCGAGCTTGCGCTTGTCGCCGTGGGGGAGCGCCGCCGCCATCACCCCCTCCTTCCCCGCCAGCCCCACCAGGTCCAACACCTCGCGCGCCCGCGCCAGGTAGGCGGCGAAGCGGTCGGCGGGCTGCCACAGCTTGAAGTTGTCGCGGCCCATCGCCTGCGCCGCCAGCCGCACGTTCTCCAGGACCGACAGGTTGGGGAAGATGTTGGTGATCTGGAACGAGCGCCCGACGCCCAGGTGGGCGATGCGGTAGGCGGGCAGGCGCGTCAGGTCCTGGCCCTTGAAGAACACCTGGCCCCGCGTCGGCTTCAGCCCGCCGCTGAGCAGGTTAAAGAGCGTCGTCTTGCCCGCGCCGTTCGGTCCGATGATGGAGTGGAGCGCCCCGGCGCGGACTTGCAAGCTGACGTCATTGACGGCCGTCAGTCCGCCGAACTGCTTGACCAGCCCGCGAGCGTCCAACAGAATACCTTCCCCCACACGCGACTCCTTGGCGGACCTCCCTGCCAACAGATGCGAGGCGCGGCTGGAGCGGAGGACGCCCGGCCCATCCGTTCAATCCGTTCCCCCCCATCCGTTGACAGGGACACTCACCACTCACCACTCAGTACTCAGCACTCGGCACTCGGCACTCAGCACTCAGTACTCAGCACTCGGCCCTCTACTGGCACCGACTCTTGTACGTCCCCTCGAGGGCGCAGGGCGGCGCGGTGT
>CAZLBQ010000453.1:2589-5215 GCA_964557745.1 uncultured Anaerolineales bacterium | reverse complement strand
CAGGTCGCCCCAACGGTGCAGGCCGCCGCCGGTACCGCCGTCGCCGGGGCCGCTAAAGTCAGCCCGACGGTGCAGGCCGCCGCGACCACTGTCGCCCAGGTCGCCCCGACCGTCCAGGCGGCGGCAGGGGCGGCGGCGAAGGCAGCCAGCGGCCCGCTGCCCCAGGCGGCGGCTGGGACGGGCCTGCGCAAAGTTCAGGATCGTGGTAAGCTCATCGTCGGCGTCAAGTACGACGTCCCGACGTTCGGCTACCTGAACCCGCAGACCAACAAGCTCGAAGGCTTCGACGTCGACCTGGCGAAGGGGATCGCTAAGTACATCTTCGGCGACGACACCAAGATCGAGTTCGTCCAGGCCGTGTCGGCTAACCGCATCCCGTTCCTGCAGAACGATACGGTGGACATCATCGCCTCGACGATGACGGCGAACGAGGACCGCGCCAAGCAGATCGACTTCACGCGCACCTACTACGTCGCGGGTCAGGGGCTGCTCGTCCCGGCCAACAGCACGATCACCGGCATCAAGGACCTGGACGGCAAGACGGTGTGCAGCGCCCAGGGGTCGACGTCGGAGAAGAACATCCGTGAGAAGGCCCCGAAGGCCAACGTCATCCTGTTCCAGACCTACGCGGAGTGCGTGCAGACGATGGACGCGGGCCGCGCCGACGCGGTGACGACGGACGACAACATCCTGCTGGGCTTCGTCAAGCAGTCGCCGGGCAAGTACAAGGTTCCCGACGAGCGCTTCACCACCGAGCCGTATGGCATGGGTGTCAAGCAGGGCAACAAGGAGTTGCTCGACGCGGCGAACGCGGCGCTCGACGCCATGATCGCCGACGGGACGTGGGCTAAGCTCTACGCGGCCAACCTGCCGGGGGTGAAGGTGCCCGCCCCGCCGCCCGCCGATTGGCGGCTGGTGAAGTAGTCTGTTTAGTCCCTCGTCGGCAGGATGCCTGCCGACGAGGGACTAAACTTGTGTGATTTCCCACGGAGGGGTCTGTGGGTCCAGATGGCTGGTCGGAACTGATGGCGGGGTTGCGGCTGACGCTGTGGCTGTCGGTCGCGTCGGGCCTCCTGAGCCTTGTCTTCGGCACGCTCATTGGCATCGGGCGCGTCGCGCCCTGGCTGCCGCTGCGGGCCTTGTGCGAAGGCTATATCGAGTTCTTCCGCAACATCCCGCTCCTCATCGCTATGTTCTTCGTCTTCAACGGTCTGCCCTTCGCCGGCATCCGCCTCGACTTCGTGCCCAGCGCCATCGCCGCGCTGACGGCCTACACGGCGGCCTATGTCGCGGAGGCGGTGCGGGCGGGCATCGAGGCTATTAGCGCCGGCCAGATCGAGGCCGGCCGCTCGCTGGGCATGGACTACTTCAAAATTCTGCGCTTCGTCCTGCTGCCGCAGGCGTTTCGCATGATTATCCCGCCGCTGGGCAACCTGTTCATCGCTCTGACCAAGAATACGTCCGTCGCCAGCGCCATCGCCGTCCAGGAACTGCTCTACAAGTCGCAACTCATCGAGAGCCGCACCTTCAGTGGCAATGTCTTCTTGATTGCGGGCCTGCTGTACCTGGTGCTCACCATCCCGATGAGCCTGGCCGTCAACGCGATTGAGAAGCGGCTGGTCATTCAGCATTGACCATGGACGGTGGACAATAGACGCCGCCCAAACGCTTATCGTCCATCGTCTCTTGTCCATCGTCGTTTTGCGGAGACATCATGACTGCTCTACCCCGCGCCCGCCGCGCTGCGCCCGCCCTCAGTCCCGGCTTCAACCTCGAGCCATTCCTGGCGCCCCTGGGCGTCACGCTGTTTATCCTGCTGCTGCCGTTCGTCTTCGGTCTGGGGCGGGCGGGCGGCTTCGAGTGGACGAACTTCACTCCCCTCTTCGCGGCGACGAGCCTCAACTTCCTGGCGCAGGGCGTGATCTGGACGGTCAGCGTCGCGCTGGTGTCCATCCTGGCGAGTATCCCGCTGGCGACGTTGTTCGCCCTGGGGCGGCTGTCGCACCGCGCCTGGCTGCGCTGGCCCAGCATCGCTTACATCGAGGGCGTCCGCTCGCTGCCCGTCCTGCTCCTCATCTTCTACACCTTTTTCCGCATTAACGCGGCGGGGGCCTTCCTGCCGCGTGACGCCGTCGCCGTCGCCATCGCGCTGACGGTCTACACAGCCGCCGTCAATGCCGAGATTATCCGCGCCGGCATCCTGTCGCTACCCAAAGGCCAGTTCGAGGCCTCCCAGTCGCTGGGTATGAACTACGCTCAGATGATGTGGTACGTCATCCTGCCGCAGACCTTCCGCCGCGTGCTGCCGCCGCTCATCGCGCAGTTCACAACGGTCGTCAAGGACACGTCGCTCGGCTCGATCATCGGGACGGTGGAGCTGACGCGGCGCGGGACAATCCTCTTCCAGGGGCTGCGCAACCCCCTGGAGACCTACTACGTCATCGCTATTCTCTACTTTATCATCAACTACATCCTGGGCCGCATCGCCGTCTTCCTGCAGCGGCAGCGGCGTACCACGACCGTGGCCCGCCCTATTGAAGTTGAAGGTTGAAGGTTACAGGTTAAAGCAAGAAGGTTGGACCTTCGTCTTGTCCAACCTTCAACTTGCAACTTCTACCCCGTCACC
>CAZLBQ010000453.1:0-2489 GCA_964557745.1 uncultured Anaerolineales bacterium | reverse complement strand
AAGGTTGGACCTTCGTCTTGTCCAACCTTCAACTTGCAACTTCTACCCCGTCACCCGCTCACCAGGCGTCTCCTCGGCTGTGGCCTCGGCTGCTTCCTGCTGGCTCGCGGCGACCTCGGCCTCAATCAGGCTGCGGCTAATGGGGACGCGGCAGCTCGGGCATGGGTAGGACTGCTGGCCCAGACCGAGCTGGCTCGGCACATTGACGCGCTTCCCACACTGGGGGCACACCACCTTGACATGCGCCACCGAGCGGCGCGGGCTTGTCTTCTTCGCTTGCTTTGCCATCAGAATCCTGCCTCCCTTCCTCGCGCTGAATAGGGGGATTATAGTGGCGGAGGGGACGGTTGGCAAGCGGCGCCCTTACCTCTTCTTCGGCCCCTCCACGCGAATCTGGACCTGCTCGCTGTGCGCCGCCCCGCTGCACACCAATTGGTAGACGCCCTCGGCTGAGAAGCGCTGCTTGGCGCGCTGGCCGGGGTCGATGCGCAGTCCGTCCACCGTCAGAGGCTCGCGGTCGTCGTTGCGGATGACCAGAATATCCCGCGTGCCCAGCGTCAGGACGATGACTGGCGGCAGCATCGTCACCGCCTCGCCCGCCGCCTGGCGCGCCGCCGTGCCCGGCGCGATGACGAACAGGACTTCGCGCGCGGCGTCGCTGGTGTCCACCGTTGGCTGACAGGCGCTCAGACTGAGAGGCAGGAGCGCCAGGACGAGCAGGGCGAGGCGGGCACACAGGCGTGACATACAGCGCTCCCGCTTACGGCTGCTTGACCGTCGCCTGGACGTCCACCGCCCCAGCCTTCTCGAACTGGAGCTTGAAGGTCACGCGGTCGTTGGGCTTGAGTTCGCGGTTGAGGCCGATGAGCATGACGTGGTAGCCGCCGGGCTTCAACTCCACTTGGCCGCCGGCCGGCACCTCGATACCGCCCGCCACCGGGCGCATGGACATCGTGTTGCCCTGCATCTCCGTCGTATGCAACTCGATAGCCTTCGCTACATCGCTGTCGACCTTGACCAGCCGATCAGCGGCCGTCCCTGTATTGCGGATGACCAGGTAGGTGGCGCTGTTGCCGCCCATGCCGCCGATGCTGGCCCGTGTCCACGGCTCGACAATCTGGATGGGGCCGGCGGACGCGGCCGGCGCCGACTGGGCAGGGCTTCCGGTGGCGGCGGGGGAGGCGCCGCACGCGCTCACTACGAGCGTCAGGCAAACCACCAGGACAAGCACAAACGCGCGCATTACGATCTCCCTGAGCGTAGCAACGCTCGCACGTCGGCGACGATGTCCGCGACCGGCGTGCCGTAGGCGAAGGACTCGCGCCAGCGCCCGGCGGGGTCGACGACGTAGATGAGTGACGAGTGATCCATGGTATAACCAAGCGCCGAGCCGGGCAGGTCGCGGCGAGCCGCTTTCGCGCCGTAGGACTGCATGACCTTCTCGATCTCGGCCGCCTCGCCCAGCAGGCCCACGAATGTCGGGTCGAAGGCTTTGACGTAGTTCGCCATGATGGTCTGGGTATCACGCGCGGGGTCAACGGTGATAAAGGCCACCTGGACGCGCTCGGCGTCGCGGCCGAGGGCCTGCCGCGCCTGGCTCAGTTGGGCCAGCGTCGTCGGGCACAGGTCTGGACACTGGGCGAAGCCGAAGTAGAGCAACACGACTTTGCCGCGCTGGTCGGCGAGTTGGAAGGGGCGGCCCTGCTGGTCGGTGAGGGTGAAGTTGGGCGCCGCCTTGGGCGGATCGAAAGCGAGGCCGCGTAGCGTCTCGGGCTGGCTCTGCGGGGTCTGGCAGCCCGCGAGAGCGAGGGCAAGGCCCAGCAGCGCGAGCCATAGACCAGGCTGAGGGATAGAGCGCCACCGCTTGGTAAGCCAATTGAGATTCAGAATATGACGCATTGCGTCCTCCATAGCCCCAATTATAGGCACGGAGCACAGTCTTTGTCACACTTTGATGTGGAACAAGAGGCTCTAGCCAATCGTACTCGGCTAAAGCCTCTCGTCCCTTGTTCCCTCGTATCTCCTGGCGCATCCTGTCGGATGCGCCGCCTGCCTTTGACCGTCTTAGTGGCCGCCGCTGCCTGTCTGAGCGTTATTCGGGTCGGCCTTGAAGATGGCGTCGTTGGGCTGCCCCTCGACCTGCAGGAAGCCTGCCAGGCCGCGCTCCATACGGGACAGGGCGTGATCGACCAGGATGAAGCGGCCCGGTACATCCAGCTTGAACTCCACCATCGTCGCGCCACCCGCCGGCACCGTCGTCGTCTGGACGTTGGTCAGCGGCGCCGACGTCAACGAGGCCTGGTCATACACGCGGTCGAATATCTCACCGATGACGTGGAAGGACGAGGTGAAGTTCGGCCCACCGACACCGTAGAAGATGCGCACCGTCTCGCCCACCTTGGCCTTGAGGGGGTACTTCTTCGTCAGGGCGTCCGTCGAGCCGTTGTAGATGAAGTACTCGGGTTGCTCGGCCAGCAGCTTCTCGACGT
>CAZLBQ010000452.1:0-5223 GCA_964557745.1 uncultured Anaerolineales bacterium | reverse complement strand
GCCGCCTCGATCTCTACCTGGGTGACATCGTCGGCGCCCGCCAACGTCTTGCCCTTCTGAACGACGCGCCAGACCTGGCGCAGTTGCCTGAGGTCAAGACCTTCGCGCTTCTGACACAGGCGCTGCTTGCCCTGCACTCTGGTGAGCCGGGGTGTGCCCTGGCGCACACTGACGAGGCTCGTCGGCTCCAGCAAGGGACGAGCAATCCATATGACGGAGCGGCTACTCTCATCGTCCTGGGACATGCGGCAACCGCTGCCGGACACTATGCAGACGCGCGGGGAGCCTACCAGCAGGCCGTGAGCCTGTGCGAGATGCTGGCCGCGCCGACGCTAGCGGCGGAGGGGCACGCCGGTCTGGCGAACGTGGCGGCGGCGGAGGGCCATGGGGAAGATGCGTTGGCCCACGCCGAAGCGATTTTGGCGATCCTGGCCCAGCAGCCCCGCGTAGGGCTGGACGAACCGTTCACGACCTACCTGGCGTGCTACCGCGCCCTGGGGGCGGCCCACGATCCACGGGCGGACGCCATCCTGGCCCAGGGCTATGCGCTCCTGATGGCGTACGCAGACCAGATTGAAGACGCGGCGCTGCGGCAGTCCTTTCTGGCGAATGTGGCTGAGCACCAAGAGTTACGGCAACTCTACACGCAGCAGGCCATCCCTCACTAGCCCGCCGACGAAGGGCGGTCGACACACCGCAACGCTACGAGGCTGAGCGACGCGGGTGGGGTCGAGTGAGGCGTGAGCGTGTTGTCTGGGAACGTCATGCGTCCGGCGCCACGAGGCATAGCCAGGGCGCGCCTCCGGCAGGGGCGGCGCCGGACGCTGCCGCAAGGGCCTGTTGCAGCGCCGCTGCCTGCTCGACGCACGAGGGGCGGGAGGTCGTGTCGCTAGATCGATGAATCCCGCCCCTGTTGTTGTTATGCTACCATCGTGCCAGGCGAGGTGATCCTAGCGCCTGTTGATGGTGGTCACGGCGGTGGCCGAGTTGTTGGCGGTGTTCGGATCAAGCACCGAGCTTGAGACCGTCACTGTGTTACTCAGGGTACCCGTCTTGGAGGGCGCTCGCACCACCAGGGTCACTGTGATGGTCGCGCCCACCGCCATGCTCCCCAGGCTGCAATTCACGGTCCCCGCGCTGCCCACAGCAGGCCCCGTGCAACTGCCCGCGCTTGTCGACACTGAGCTGAACGCTACCCCGGACGGTAAGGGGTCACTCAGGGTGACGGCAGAGGCCGAGGACGGACCGCTGTTACGCACCACGATGGCATAGGTCAGGTTGCCATTGATGACCGCAGGGTCAGGCGAGTCGGAGATACTGACGCCAATGTCGGCTGTGGGTGGGGACCCGACCGTCGTATCCAGGCTAGCAGTGTTGTTGCCTGTGTTGGGATCGACCTCCTTGCCGGAGACGGTGGCGCGGTTGGTGATGGTGCCGGCGCTGGTCGGCGCTTTGACAGCGATCGTGACGGTCGCGGTGCTGCCGGTCGCGGTCATCGCCATCGTCCCCACGTTACACGTGACGACACCACTCGCCTGGCTACAACTCTGGGGCGCGCCAGCCCCGACGACAAACGTCGCTGACGTAAACGTGACCCCTGTCGGCAGTGTATCCTGCACGATCACCCCGCTGGCATCCGAACTGCCAAGGTTCTTCACAGCCAGTGTATAGACCAAGTCCTGGCCCACATTCACCGTGGTGGGCGAGGCGCTCATGGTCAACGACAGGTCGGCCGAGGGCGGGCCGCCACGTTGGCTCACCGAGACGTCCAGGCTCGACTCGTTGTTGGTCGCATTCGGATCGGCTTCGCTGTGCAGGACACGGGCGACGTTAGTGAGGATAGTGCCTGGCGTCGTCGGCTTGACCTTGAGGGTGACGGTCGCGTTGCCACCCACCGCCAGCACACCGAGTTGGCAGACGGCGGTGATGCTCCCGCTGCAAGTTCCCTGAGTGGCACCGTTTGTGTACGTCGCCGACACGAACTGGACGCGCTCCGGAACGGCGTCACTGAGGGTGACACCCCGCGCCTCGGATGGCCCGTTGTTGACCACTCGGATGCTATAAGCCAATTCCTGACCCACTGACACCGGATTGGGAGCAGCGGTCTGGCTCACGGCCAGGTCCGCCCGTCCCAGGACGGTGGTCGTCTGAGTTGAGGTGTTGTTGGTCAGGTTGCGATCGGGCTGAATCCCGGTCTCCAGGCTGGTCACGGTCGCCGTGTTGCTAATCGTGCCACGTATCTGCGGGTCGACGTTGGTCGTGATGGTCACCGTCGCCGAGCCTTGCGGCGCGAGTGTCCCCAGGTTACAGATGACGCTGCCCTTGCTGCCCACTGCCGGCGCGGTACAGGCCGCAGCGGCTGTCGGAACGCCCTGCGAGGCGGTGACTGAGACAAAGGTCACCTCCTGCGGCAGCGCGTCCGTGAGCTGCACCTGGTTAGCCGCCGAGGGACCACTATTGGTCACCTGGAGGGTGTAGACGAGCGCCTGACCATATTGGGCCGTTGAACTACCGGCGAACACTGGGTCCGGCGCGTCTGTCTTGACGACTGCCAGGTCAGATATGGGCGTCAGCAACACGCTATCCGTTGCGCTGTTGTTGCTCGGCGCGTAGTCGGGGATGGATGTCGGGAGCGTCACGCTCGCGCCGTAGGTCAGTGTGTTGCGCGCCGTAGGCGCAATCAACGCATTGACAGTGTAGACGAGCCGGCCACCGGCTGCGACAAGCGATGTTCCGGCGCTGTTGAGGCCGCCTGTGCCGCTGTCGCCGCCGCAACTGGAGAACGCCGTCGCCGTACACGTCCAAGTTACGTTGGTCAGGCCCGACGGGACGCTATCGGATACCGTCGCGCCGACGACATCATTGGCGCTCAAATTGTCGACGGTCACCACATAGCTGATCGCCGTCCCCGGCACGGGTGGTGTTGAGCCACGTTGCAGGCTGAGGCGGAGGTCGGCTGCCGTCGTGTCGACGACGGTCGACTGGAAGTCGGAGATGCCTACGTTGCCCGCAGCGTCGGTGGCTCGTGCCCGCATGGCGAGCGTCTGCCCGTTGACGTTGGGCAAGTTCCAGGAGAAGGTCCAACCCTGGGAGCCGCCGCTGGCAGCGAACGGCCCGACGGCCTCCTGCCAGGGGGCCGAGGCGTCGCCGGTCTGGACTTCGACCTTGACCACCTGGCCGCCGGTTGGGAACGGATCGCTGGTCGCGCCGACGATGTCGGCCTTGGCGCCGCCGAGGCGCGACGGCAGGCTGAAGTTGACGGTCGGCGGGACGGAGTCGAGGACAAATACCGCCTGCTGGACGGGGCCGACCTGGTCGTAAAGGTCGATGGCGCGGAACTCCACGGTGACCGACGTGCCATCGCCGACCGTCGTCACCAGCGGGGCGGTCCAGACGACGGTTCCGGTCGCCGTGCTCCACGTCGCCGCGCCAAGGCGGCGGAACTCGACGCGCTTCACGCCGATGCCTACGCCGTCGCTGGCGCTGCCGTTGAGGGTGTTGGCGCCGATGTTGAGCACCTGCTCCGAGACCTGGACCGTCGGCGGCTGACCGTCGACCGGGTGGGTGAGGCTAGCCTGAGCCAGCAGCGGCGCGCTCGTCAACGTCGGCAGTTGGAGCTGGGCGGTGGTGGTCACGGCCTGGAGCGTGGACAGGTTGGGCGCGAGTTGCGCGCCGACCACGACCTGCCGCGATGCGCCCGGGCCGAGGGGCGCGAGGGGCACCGTCAGGCTGCCCGTCGGCGTGACATTCCCGCCATCCACGGTCTGATAGGTCAGCCCGCTCGTCGCGATCAGGACCAGTTGCAGGCCAAGCAGGGTACTGGCCTCCAGGTTCTGGACGTCGACGGTGTACTGGACGGCGCCGCTCGGCCCCTGGGGGATCAGCGACGATTGGGGGCTGGTGAGCGTCAACCTGGCGCTCTTGGTCACGGGCTGGTCACTCTGCGGCACGGTCACGGCGCACGCGTTGGCCCACTGGTACGACGAGGTCCAGGGACCGGCCAGCGGGTTGGTGGTCGGGAAGACGCTCCACACGGAGCCGCTATCGGTCACGGCGTAGGCGAGCAGGCGGACGGCCGCGCCATTGCTGAGGCTCCACGGAACGCGGATCTCGGTGTCGGCGCCCGCAGCGGCGAAGGTCAGGCCACTCTGGGCCGTCCACGCTCCGCCGCCGGAGGTGTAGAGCGTGCCCGTGGTGGGGCTGTCGATCTTGACGGCCAGGTTGGCGGCGAAGGGCAGCGTCAAGCCTCCCACCGGCTCAACCGGGGTGGTCGTGCCGGCGGCGCCGGTCGAGGCGTAGGCCCACAAGGCCCCGTCCGTGTCCCACACGGCGCCATGCCAGCCGAGGTAGAGGGCGCTGGTGTCCCACGTCGCGTAGAACTTCTGCCGCGTGGCAGGCCGCTCGTCGTCGTCGAGCAAGTCGCGGTCGTCGCGCCACTCGCTCGTCGCCAGGTTGATGACACCGTCCACCTGGATGGTGCGGGTGTCGATGCACAGCCCGCTGTCGGCGCTATCCACGTACCACGGGCCAAAGTGGGTGGTGGTGCGGTTGCCCGCCGCGTCGCGCGCCGTCACGTGGGCGTACCACTGGCCGCCGGAGTTGAGGTTCGCGGTCTGCGGACTCGTCACAACCTGGCTCGGCTCGGTGTCCAGCGTCTTGTCCACGGCCACGAGGACATCCGGTGGGCCGCTGCCGTCGGGCGGCGCGGCCCACGTGATCTGCAGCGGGCCGGGCGCGCCGAGGTGGGTACCGACGATGGGGTTGAAGGTCGGCGTCACGGGCTGGGGCGCGACGTTGTCGATTTTCAGGTTGAGGCTGGTCGGCGGTGTGGTGCGGTTGCCCCCCTTGTCGACGGCGCGTACGAGGACCGGGAAGGTCAGGCCATCCTGGTTAGCGGGCGGGGTCCAGGTCAGGCTCCAGGAGCCGTTGGTCGGGCTGCCGGGAAACAGGCTCACGCCCGTACTGAGCCACGTCAGCCCACCGTCGACGCTGACCTCCACGTGGTCGGGACCGCCGCCACCGCCGTCGGCCGCCGTCCCGCTGAGGATAACGGGGCCTGAGAAAGGTCCGCTGCTCGACGGCGACGTGACGTTGACCGTCGGGTTTTGGCGGTCGAGACGGAAGGTGACCGTACTGCCCAGGTCGGCCGTCGCGGCCACCGCTGCCGGCGCGTCGCGCACCACGTCCAGGCCAAGTACCTGGGCTGTGCCCTCGGAGGGCGCG
>CAZLBQ010000451.1:0-5231 GCA_964557745.1 uncultured Anaerolineales bacterium | reverse complement strand
GCCCAGCACGCCCCATAGCGCCTCGCCGGCCAGGACGGCAAACAGGGTGATGACCGGGTGGAGATGCACCGCCTTGCCGACGACGTTGGGCATGACAAGCTGGTCCTCGACCTGGCGCAAGACGGTGTAGAAGACGATGACGATCAGGGCCAGGCGGAGGCCGCCCTCGGCCGCTGCGACGAAGGCGGCGATGGTCGCGGCGACAATCGGCCCGAGGAGGGGGATGATCTCCAGGAAGCCGGTGGCGAGGGAGAGGAGCAGGGCATAGCGAACGTGGAACACGAAGCGCAGGAAGACCCACGTCACGACGGACACCAGGACAATCAGCAGCAGTTGACCGCGCAGGTAGTGACCGAGGACGCGGTGGATGTCACGCGTGACGACCTCGAAGCGCGGGCGGCTCTCCAGGGGCACGAAGCGCCGCACGAACTCGCCCAGCTTCTCCCAGTCCAGCAGCAGATAGAACAGGACGATGAGGGTCAGAAAGATCTTGAGGATGTTGGACACGATGCGTTCGGCCAGGCGCAGGGCGTCGGCCGGCTCCTGGAGCACGTTGCCCATGCCATTCGAAGCCGCCGCGGCGAGCGGCTCGGGCTGCAGGTCCATACCCAGCACCGTCACGCCCGCCGGGCCGAGAACCTGTTGGAGGGTGTTACGAATCATCTCGGTGCGATTGCGGGTCAGCGCCTGAATCTCGACACTCAAGGGGTGTTCGATGAAGCGGATCAGCGTGCCGACGGTGATGAGCAGCAGGACATAGAAGCCGGCGATGATCAACCAGCGTCGCACGCGCAAGCGCGTCGCCACGGCGTCGATAATGGGCACGAGAATGTAGGCCAGCGCCAGCGCGATGACAAAGGGCGGGAGAATGTCCCGCACGAAGTAGAGAAACGCCAGCGCCAAGAGCGCCGCCGACCACCGCGATAGCTTCACCCTGACCCTCCCCTGCACCTATCCCGCCAATGCAATGCCGAGCGCAATCTGAACATATTGGCCGACTCAAGTCGGCGCTACCATGGGCAGAGCAACTGCTATGCCCTCACGGGTCGACAGTGACCGTCGCCACGTCACCCACCTCCCCCGCCACCGCGATACGGACTGGGAGGAATCGCTGTATGACATGGGCGTTGGTCAGGAGATGATCGGTGGCGGCGCTGGTCCGAAACACGGACGGGCCACCGGCGAGGGCAAGGGGCAGGAGGAGTTGGTCCGCCAGGTGAGGGTCGACGGGGGCCTCGGTCGCGTGGTGGGTCAGCAGGGCGTGGCAGGCTTCGTCGGCGACCTGCTCCGAGGGCTTGCCTTTCGCCCCTAGGGCCGTGAACCCCGCCACCGCCGTCTCGTACTCGGCGACGAGAAACAGGGCCGCGCCCATGCCCGGCCCACCCTCCCGGCGCGGCGTGATCTCACTCTTCAGTCCCTCGCGGCTCAAGACGTTGCGGGCGCGGTTGGCGATGCGTTGGGCGATGTCGGCGGGGAGGTTGCAGGCGACGGCGTGGCCCCACACCCGCCGCAGCGCGCCGCGCTCCGTGAGGGTCAGCGGCGCGAGGCGGGCCAGGCTAGCATCCGAGTGAACGGGCGTGGGCAGTGGGTCAACGGTCGCCCGCATCTGCCCATTCCCGACCGGATAGAAGCCCCAGGCGTCGAGGTGGACCTCGGCGCGCACGCCTGTCGGCGCGAGGGCGGGCAGGAAGACCTGGTCGAGGTAGTCGAACGGCGGACTGAAGGGGACATGGGTACCGCCGCGCAGCGTGAGGGTGGTGGGGCTGGCCGCGTAGGCGAGGGGCAGCAGGAGGGCCTGGAAGAGCAGTGTCACTGCGCCCGCGCTCCCGCCCCGCGCCGCGTCGCGCACGTCGAAGACGTACGCACCGGGCTGGGGCGACGCCTGCGGGCGAAAGACAAGCTCAGTCGCGCCGAGCCGCGCGACTGCGACGTCGGCGGCGCAGACACGGGCCAGGGCGTGGACCGTCGTGAGGTGCTGGGGCGCGAGGCCCGGTTTGGCCCGCCCGGCGCGAATGCGGGTCAGGCGGACGGCGCGGCCGGTCAGGGCGGCGAGGGCTAGGGACGTGCGGAGAACCTGGCCGCCGCCTTCGCCATGCGCGCCGTCAACCTCGACCATCTCCGTCAACCCACTCACTCTGGAGAATGCCGTACCGCGCCAGGTCTTCGAATTGCCCCCAACGGAAGATGTGCTGGCGCAGGCAGCCCTCGTAGGTCATGCCCAGCTTCTGCATGACCCGTCCGGACGCGGGGTTGCGCGTCAGGTGGGCGGCGAAGATGCGGTGCAGGCTCAGCGTGTTGAAGCCGTAGCCGACCAGCGCCCGCGCTGCCTCGGTGGCGTAGCCCTGGTTCCAGTAAGGAACCCCGATCCAGTAGCCCAACTCGGCGTGGTGGTGCGCGGCGTTGGGCCGCAGGCTGATGGCGCCCACCAGGACGCCGTCGTCACGGCGCGTGATGGCGTACGTGACGAGACGCCCCTGTTCGAAGGCCAGCCCGTGGTCCCGAATCCAGGCTTCCGCCGCGCCGTCAGGGTACGGGTGCGGGATGTTGCCGGTTGTCGAGGCGACTTCCCAGGCCCCGGCGAGGCGCTGGACGTCCGGCGCGTCGGCCAGGGTGAAGGGGCGCAGCCGCAACCGCGCCGTCTCTAATGTCGGCTGCTCGCTCATGCCTTCTTGAGCTTCTCCACCAGGTCGACGTACTTCTGCATGGCGCCGTCTTTCGACATACCCTTGAGCTTCGCCCAGGCATCGTACTTGAAACGCCCGACGAAGTTGGTGATGCCGGGACGGCTCCCGGTCACATCGCCGACCGTCGCCTGCTTGTAGTACGAGTAGAGAAGGAGCATGGTATCGTCGTCGGGTTTCTTGGCGAGCTGCTGCGCTTCCTGCGCAGCGGTCTCGAAACTGGCTTGAAGGTCGGCCATTGTCTCACTCCTTGGCGCCGATCACCGGGGTAGACAGACCGGCGCAGATTTTTCGGACCAGCTTATCTGTCTTCCAGAATCAGCGCGATGGCGTCGGCTAGACTCTGGGGGCATTCGTCTAGGGTTCGGCCCTGGCCGTTCGCGCCTGCGATCTCCGGGCAGTAGGCGATGAACCACTCACCGTCTTGCTCGATAATCGCAGTAAACTCGTTGTGCATCTCGCCTCACGCTGTCAGCAGTGTTGCGCTGCGTGCTACTTGCGATACCGCCCAGAGTATCATTGATACCCTGGGCGGGGCGGACTTAGCGGCTGCTGGTCGTCACTTTGTCGGGCGCAATCTTGATGGTGATGCGCTGCTCGCCGGGACGGCGGCTCTGATACTTCGGCTCGCCCTTGTAGCGATTGGAGAACTGGTCGATGAGGTCGTCGGCCCCTTCGGTCGTCAGGTCCGCCACATGGCCGCGCACGGCCAGCCAGCGATATGGGTTGTCAGGGTCGAGAATGTCGAGGGCAACCTTGGCGTTGCGCTCAACGTTGCGCGTCTTCTGGCGGCCCACCGCCGTATTCACCAGCACATGCTCGCCATCATAGCCCACCCACACTGGCGTTACCTGCGGGCTGCCGTCAGGCATGAGCGTGGCAAAGTGGGCAAACGCACGCTTCTCGAACAGGTCCAGGTAATTCTCGGGAATTTTCGCCATCCCTTAGCTCCTTGCAAGGTCCACAACGGATAAAGCGGCTAGGCCGCTGTCAGCACTTCCTGGGCCACCGTGTCCAGCGCGACACTCAGAATGCCCAACATCTCGTCCAACTCGGCCTCGGTCATGACCAGTGGGGGGGCCATGCAGATAATGTCACGCACCGCGCGCACAATCAGGCCGTGGCGCTGGGCCACGTCGCGCACCTTCGCCGCCAGCTTGCCCTCGGCCTCGAACGGGGCTTTCGTGGCGCGGTCCTTGACCAGCTCGAGCGCGCCCATGAAGCCGATGCCGCGCGCCTCGCCCACCAGCGGATGCTCGGCCAGCTGGCGAAGGCCCGCCTGGAGCCGCTCGCCCATGACCCGCGCCCGCTCCACCAGCCCCTCGCGCTCGATGATCTCGACGTTCTTGAGGCCGACGGCGCAGCAGGTCGGGTGGCCGGAGTATGTCGCTGCGTGCATCCAGGCGTTGGGCTTGGGCAGGTTGTGCAGAACATCGCGGATGGCGTCGGACAGCATGACGCCGCCCAGCGGCAGGTAGCCACTGGTGATGCCCTTAGCGAAGGTCATCATGTCGGGCTGGACACCCCAGTTCGCCAGGCCCCACATCTTCCCCGTGCGGCCAAACCCGGTGATGATCTCGTCGGCGATGAGCAGGACGTTGTACTGGTCGCAGATGGCGCGCACACGCGGCCAGTAGTCGGCGGGCGGGACGATGACGCCGCCCGCGCCCATGACCGGCTCGCCGATGAACGCCGCGACGTTGTCCGGCCCCTCAGCCAGGATGGCCTCTTCGATGGCCGCCGCCGCCGCTTCGCCCACGGAGCGCCCCTGGAGCAACTCCTCTGGGAAGCGGTAGGGGTAGGGTGGGGCAACGTGGACAAAGCCGGGCGCGTGAGGCTCGAAGTCTTTCCAGAACGCCGGCATGCCGGTCGCCTGCGAGGCGATGGCGGTCACGCCGTGATAGGCGAAGCGGCGCGAGATGATCTTGACCTTGTTGGGATAGCCGCGCTGCTTCCAGTAGAAGCGCGCCGTTTTAATGGCGCTCTCGTTGGACTCAGCGCCCGCCGTCGTGAAGTACGTCACGTGGAGGTTGGACGGGGCGATCTCGGCCATTTTGGCCGCCAGCTCAATGGCGGGGATGTTACTCATGCCCGTGTAGGCCGAGAAGAAGGCGAGCTTCTTCATCTGCTCGGCGGCCGCCTCGGCCAACTCGGCGCGGCCATGCCCCACGGTGACGTTCCACAGTCCGGCCAGGCCGTCTAGATAGCGCTTGCCCTCGATGTCGGTCAGGACGGCGCCGTGGCCCTCCGTCAGGATAACCGGCCCGAAGTCCATGTGGACGGCGCGATTGTACTGCGGGTGGATCAAATGCTCAAGGTCAAGCTCGACCAGCGCCGCTGGCGCCAAGTTCATCATACATCCCCCTCATTGAAGAGTCGGTTATAGCGAGTGACGTCGATACCGGCCGCCTGCAAGACGGGCCGCAGCGCGGGCCGCAAGTGGGCCGGCGTGGCCTGGATGTAGCCGACGACGACCTCATCCACGTCAACCACGGGGTTGCCAATCTGTGCGGCCTGCACCTGCGCGGCTTTGCGCGCGGTCGCGCCGAC
>CAZLBQ010000450.1:0-5246 GCA_964557745.1 uncultured Anaerolineales bacterium | reverse complement strand
GCAACCCCAACCCACTGGTTCTCGGCCTTCTGCATCAGTTGCGCCAGCCGCGCCCAGGTCGAAGCCATCAGCGCCGTCACGCCGCCCACGTTCCGCCTCGACCTGGACTGGAACCAGATGCTCCTCAACCAGGGGCACGCAGCCCCCGTCCTGGCTGAGTTGGACAGGTACCCGCGCATCGCCATCTACGAGTCGCCCATCATGCAGCGCGACGTCGAGGGCCAGCGCTTGCTGCGCCAGAAGACGACGCGGCCCATCGCCCTGCACTTCGGCGAGCCGCCGTTCCCGACGGTCGTGCGCGACGCCGTGTGCGACGGCTTCGTGGTCAGCGGCGGCGTGTCCAGCATCCTGCGCCAGGGGGCGTTGGCGGCGGCGTTCGAGAAGCCCTTCTGGCTGCAAATGGTGGGGACAGGGCTGACGACGGCGCTGTCGGCGCACCTGGGGGCCGTGCTGCCCTTCGCCCAGTGGCCGAGTGTCAACTGCTTGAACAACTACGCCGACGACCTGCTCGTCGAGCCGCTGACGATCCAGGGCGGCTTTGTCCGCGTGCCCGACGGGCCGGGCCTGGGTATCGTGGTGGATGAGGCGGCGCTGGACCGCTATCGGATGCCGCCGCCCTACGCCCACCCCGCGCCGCGCCTGCTGCTGTCGGTGGTCTGGGAGGGCGGGCGCGTCATGCACTACGCCAGCCTGCGTCCCCAGTGCTGGGACGACTTTCTGATGGGCAACCAGCCGGTCCAGGAGCGCGGCGTGCGCATGGAGGTCCACCCCGACGACGGCTCGCCCGCGTGGGCCGACCTGTACGCCCGCGCCCAGCGCGCGCCAGTGCGCGACCAGCGGTAATCGGGGAGAATTGCCCGTTCTACCGGCTGTGGTTCGTGATATAATGAGAGGGAGGTTCTTGCCTACGTCGTAGCGTCGACTGCGCCACGACTGTTCTAATGGGAGGCTATTATGGGGCCTGCCACCGCCGCGCCCCGCCCGTATTGGCTGCTCCAGCAGCGGCTTGACCGCAACGTGACCGGCGCGCCCGACTCACCCACCTTTCTCCGCATCCTCCAGCTGCTCTTCACGCCTGACGAAGCCGACCTCGCCCGCCGCATCCCCACCACCTTCATCCCGCTGCGCCGCCTCGCCCGCCGCGCCCACCTCGACGAGGCGCGCCTCGCCGACATGGTCGCCAGCATGGCCGAGCGCGGCCTGGTGTTCGACCTGGAGCACGAGGGGCAGCGCTACGTCGCCCTGCCGCCCGTCGTCATCGGCTTCTTCGAGTTTACCTTCATGCGGGCGCGGGAGGACTACCCCCTGGCGGAACTGGCGCAGTTGTTCGAGCAGTACTTCTACGAGCGCGAGGACTTCGCCCGCGCTGTGTTCGAGGGCCAGACCCAGGTCGGCCGCTCGCTGGTGCGCGAGGAGGCCCTGCCTGAAGGCGACCACACCGAGGTGCTGGACTGGGAGCGCGCGTCGTGGGTGGTCGAGACGGCGTCGAGCCACGCCGTGTCGTTGTGCGCCTGCCGCCACCACGCCCAGCAGGCGGGCCACCCCTGCCCCCACCCCATGCGCACCTGCCTGAGCCTCAACGGGGCCGCCGACATCCTGGCCCGCCAGGGCATCGCCGAGCCGATCACGAAGGGCGAGGCGATGGGGATTCTGGAGCAGGCCAAGGCGGCCGGTCTGGCGCAGACCGGCGACAATGTCCAGCGCAATGTGAGCTACATCTGCAACTGCTGCGGCTGCTCGTGCGGCATGATGAATGCCATCCGCCGCTTCGACCTGCGCCAGGCCGTGGTGACGTCCAACTGGATTTCGGAGATCAATGTCGACCTGTGCAACGGCTGCACGCGCTGTGTGAAGGTCTGCCCCGTCAACGCCATCACCATCGCCTCCGGCCAGCGCGACGGCCGCTTCCGCAAGTGGGCCGTGCGCGACGCCGACCTGTGCCTGGGCTGCGGGGTGTGCTACACCCACTGCAAGCGCGGCGCGCTGCGTATGCGTCCCCGTGCCCGCCGTGTCTTCACCCCGGAGACAACCTTCGACCGCATCGTGGCGATGGCGATCGAACGCGGCAAGCTGGGCGACCTGTTGCTGGACAACCTGGAGGGCTGGGGGCCGCAGGCGCTGGCCCGCGTTGTGCAGGCCATCGAGAAGACACCCTTCCCGACGGTCCTCAACGCCATCGCGCCGCTCAAGTCCACCTTCCTCCAGGTCATCGTCCGCACCGCGCGCCAGAGCGCCGGCGAGGCGGCCGCGAAGGTCTAAACTCATCCCAAGGTGAAACCCGCAGCACGCCAGCGACTGGAAGTCGCGGCTGGCGGGCCTGCGGCCGAGCGTCGGCCTACGCCGACGCCCGGCGCGGAGCGCCCATCAGGCCCGACCTCGGTCGGAGCGAGGCCGGTTTCGCCGTGCGAGCCGTATAGGAACCGAGGACAGGCGTCAAGGGGGCTGAGAGGCATGTTCTGACGTCACTTGGCTTTCGCCCCTGGCTGGCGTATAATCCAGCCCAGCCTTTCCGATGGATGCATATCGGGCGTGACGGCCTGGACCTGGGGGACATGATGAGCAGCGGGCAGCCTGTCTATATTGGCACAGACTTCGGGGCGACGACATCGAAGATCGCGGGGGTGTGGAGCGATGGCACGCCGGTGTCGACGACGCTCCTGCAGCGGCCCAGCAACGCCCAGCAGGGACCGGACGCCGTCGTGCAGGGCTGGATCGACGCCATCAGCGCGTACCTGGCCGAGAATGGCCTGACCTGGGCGCAGGTGCAGGGGGCAGGGGTGGCGATTCCCGGCCCGCGCCGCAGCTACGGCGTCCTCGAACAGGGGCCGAACCTGCCGGCGAGCTTCGTCGGCTTCGACGTCTACACCGCCTACAGCCAGGCCCTCGCCGTCAAGGTCGGGCGGCCCATCCCGCTGGCCGTGGGCAACGACGGCAACATGGGCGGCGTCGCCGAGGCGCACCACGTGCGCGGGGCGGGCCGCGAGACGGTCCTCCTGCTCGCGCCCGGCTCCGGATTGGGCGCCGCGTTCATCGATCAGACCGGGCTGCCTCTGGACGGCGACACGCTGGCGGGGATGGAGGCGGGCCACATGCCCGCGCCCCTCCAGTTGCTCGGCGTCCCGGCCTACCCCTGCGGCTGCGGCCGCACCTGGGGCTGCGTCGAGGTCTACACGACCCTGTCCGGCCTGCCGCACCTGCTGGCTGCCAGGCTGACCGAGCGCCCCGACCACCCCCTGGCCCAGTCGCCCCTCGGCCCCAAAGAGCGCGCCTTCGCCCTACGCGGTCTGGCCCAACAGGGCGACGAGCTGGCCGTCGAGATCTTCGACTTCCAGGCCCGCGCCCTCGGCCTCCACGTCGCCAACCTCGCCATGGCCCTCGACCCGGCTCACGTTGTCATCGGTGGCGGGCTGATGGACCCCGGCGCGACGACCGAGGCCTTCCGCGAGCGCTACCTGCGCATCATCCGCGACACGGCGGCCCCCTATCTGTGGCCCGCCCAGCGCGAGCGGTTGAGCATCGTGCCGGCCGCGCTGGGCGATCTGTCGCAGGCCATTGGGGCGGCGCTCGTCGCCTTGTACCAAAGCCGGTCCTGAGATGAGTACTGTCCATCGCGTCGCCATTGTCACCGGCGCAGGCACGGGCATTGGGCGGGCCGTGGCGCTCGCCTTCCTGGGCGTGGGCTACCGCGTCGCCCTGGCCGGGCGGCGCGCCGAGCCGCTAGCGCAGACGGCCGAGGACGCGGGGCCGAACCGCGCCCACGCTCTCGTCGTCCCGACGGATGTCACCGCCCCGGCGTCGGTCGATGCCCTCTTCGACCGCACGAAGGTAGAGTTTGGCCGCCTGGACGTGCTGTTCAACAACGCCGGCGTCGGCGCGCCGCCCGTGCCTCTGGAAGACCTGAGCTTTGAGCAGTGGCGAGCCGTCGTCGACACCAACCTGACCGGCGCGTTCCTGTGTACCCAGGCGGCGTTCCGCCTCATGAAGGACCAGACGCCGCGCGGCGGCCGCATCATCAACAACGGCTCGATCTCGGCCCACGCCCCGCGCCCCCACTCCGCGCCCTACACCGCCACCAAGCACGCCATCACGGGCCTGACCAAGGCGACGTCCCTCGATGGGCGGGCGTATGACATCGCCTGCGGCCAGATCGACATCGGCAACGCCGCGACGCCGCTCACCGAGCGCATGGCCCTGGGTGTGCCGCAGGCCAACGGGACGGTCGCGCCCGAGCCGACGATGGACGTGGCGCACGTCGCCGAGGCCGTGCTGTACATGGCGAGCCTGCCGCTCGAGGCCAACGTCCAGTTTATGACCATCATGGCGACCAAGATGCCCTACATCGGGCGGGGGTAACGAGCCATGCTCGAACAAGTCGATCTCGACCAGGCCGTCTCGAAAGCCGAGTACCACGAGCGCCTGCCCGCCCTGCGCGAGCGGCTCTACAGCCTGGAGCACGCCATGTTCCGCGCTAACGTGCCGGTGGCTGTCGTGTTTGAGGGCTGGGCGGCGGCGGGCAAGGGCAGCCTCATCAGCGTCCTCACCGAGCGGCTGGACGCGCGCGGCTTCCGCGTCGTGCCCATCACGCCGCCGCGCACGAGCGAGACGCGCTACCCCTGGCTGTGGCGGTTCTGGCTCAAGATACCGGCCTACGGCCAGATGGTCATCTTCGATGGCTCGTGGTACCGCCGCGTGCTCATCGACCGCGTCATGAAGACGGTCGCCAAGCGCGACTGGGAGCGCGCCTACCACGACATCGCCGAGTTCGAGGAGCAACTCGCCAACGACGGCACGCTGATCGTCAAGTTCTGGCTGCACATCAGCGAGAAGGAGCAGACCAAGCGGTTTAAGAAACTCCTGCGCGACGAGTTGACGGCGTGGCGGGTCAGCGACGAGGACGCCTTCCAGCACAAGGCGTATGACCGCTATCTCGAAGCGGCTGAGGAGATGCTGGCCCGCACCGATGCGCCCTACGCGCCGTGGACGCTCGTCGCCGCGACGGACCGCTACTACACGCGGCTGACGGTGTACGAGACGCTCATCCGCGCCCTGGAGCTGCGCCTGGGGCCGCTGGCCGCGCCCGACGAGGCCGACCAGCCGGCGGCGGAGAGCGCCCATGCTTAACAAGGTCAACCTCGACGTCCGCCTCGCCAAACCGGAGTACACCGCGCAACTGGAACGCTGGCAGAACGAGTTGCACCTGCTGGGCTACCAGGTCTACGTCCAGAAGCGGCCGGTGATTATGGTCT
>CAZLBQ010000449.1:0-5252 GCA_964557745.1 uncultured Anaerolineales bacterium | reverse complement strand
GACCCACCCGCGCCCGCACCCCACGTCCAGGGCGCGGCCTGTGCCGAGGCGCGCCGTCGCGTCCACGTAGCTATTCAAGCGCTCCGGGTTATCGAGCCAGGCGGCGTTGCCCAGGTAGTAGCCCTGGTCGTAGCGACGGAAGTTCAGCCAGTGCGTGTTGAAGCGGTTGCCGTCGTGGATGTAGTAGTCGGACAACACCCCTGGAACCCAGACGAGGCCGACGGGGTGGCGCTGGCGCAGCCGCGCCCAGAACTCCGTGTCTTCGTTGGTGAAATTCGTCTCCGTCCACATCTCCGGCAGCAGCTCGATCAGGTCGCGGCGGTGCAGCCCGTCGCCCGTGTCGATGCCGTGGTTCGGGTCGACGATGTCCTCCGTCGTGCCGTCGGGCAGATGGTGGCGCCGCCCGCCATACGCCCCCGCCGCCGCCGGGTGGGCCTCCGCCGCTGCGACGAGCCGCGCCAGGTGATTGGGCCGCCAGGCGTTGTCATCGTCTATGTAGGCCACATAGACGCCGCGCGCCAGCGTCCACCCCATGTTGCGCGGGCGCGACGGGTGGCCGCAGTTGATCGGCAGCCGCAGATAGTAGACACGGGGGTCGTCGAACGACGCCACCACCTGTGATGTGCCATCGGTGGAAGCGTCGTCCACGACTATCAATTCCCAATGCCGATACGTCTGATCCAGAACGGATTGAATCGCCCGGCTCAGTAGCTCCGCTCGGTTGAACGTGGGCAGGATGACCGAGACGAGCGGTGTTGACTGTGGTTCGTCTCTCACACAACACCACCTGAAACAGATTCCCTGTAGAGACGCGCCATGGCGCGTCTCTACCACGGTTGGTTATGCTGGGAATCCTAGGGTTGGTAACGGGACACACACACCAGAGTGATGCTCGCCTTCAGCTCGCGGCGGCGATAGCGCCGTCCGAGGCCACGCCGAAGCGCTCCTTGGCGAACATGTCGTTGGCCTTCTCCGCCGCGCGCTTGCCCGCCAGGATGGCGTGGTCGGAGTTGTAGTACTCCCACTCGGCGAAGCGGCCCGACAGGTGGATGTCGACGGTCTCCAGCCAGTCGCGGATGGTCTTGACGCTCTGGTCCTTCCAGACATCGGGGACGACGTAGGCGTAGGGCAGGTCGGCCTCGTTGGCGGCGAGAATCTCGTCGTCGTCGGTGAGCATGCCCACGCGCTTGCAGTCCTCGATACAGCGCTGGATCAGGTCTTCCTGGGGCAGCGGCTTGTAGGCCGAGTAGGTGATCTCGCAGGTGAGACCCGAGCAGCCCTCGGGCGCGCAGAACGGGCTGGCGTTGCTCTGGACGAAGATGCGGTGGAACAGCGTATCTTCGGGGTAGTAGATCCAGTGCTTGTCGGTCACGTTGGCGCGGGCGACGCCCAGGTTGACGCAGCGGACCGAGATGTGGCGCAGGCGGCTGGCGGCTTCCTTGACGGCGACCGGCGCGTGGGTCAATAGATTGTTGACGAGCACCGGCAGCGGCATAGTGCACACCAGGCGGCGGTAGTCGAGGGACGTGCCGTCGGAGAGTGTCACGCGGTGCTGCGCCGGGTGGATGGCGGTAATGGTGGTGTTGAGGCGGATGCGGCGCTCATCCAGGTGGGGTAGGAAGCCGCGCACCAGCGACTCGAAGCCGCCGCGCAGCGGGTAGCCGAAGCGCGCGTTGGGGCCGAGGGGCTTGGGCAGCGGGCGCAGGCCGCCCAGGATGATCTCTTCCAGATTCGGCTGGGGGACGCGACCGCTGAGCCAGGTGTGGCTCATCTCGTCGAGCGGGACAGCCCACAGCTTCTGGTTGTACGGCATCATGAAATGCTTGGCAATGCCCTCGCCCCAGAACATCTCAATGTACTCTTTGAAGTTCTGCGGCTCGTGGCTGTGGTCACTCTCGTAGCGCGCCTTGATGGCCCCCATAATACAGTCGTTGATCACTTCGGGGGGCAAACCGTAGGTACTGGCCTGGAAGGGGTAGCGCGTGTAAGTGTTCTTGGAGTAGACCCACGCCTCGCGATCCTGCCAATGGACGTTGTCGCCGAGCAGCAACGGATACATCACGTCTTTGACATAGTCACTGTTGGTGAACATGATGTGGCCGGCATAGTCGAAGGTGAAGCCGTTGTCCTCAATGGACTGGCACAACCCCCCGACCCGCTCCTGTTGCTCCAGGATCTGCCACGACGACCCATGCAAATGGTACGCCGTGCTAAGGCCCGCCGGCCCGGCGCCGATGATAATCGTGTCTGACATCTCTCTCTTTGCTCCTGGTTGTTTGCCGATGGCACGCCACAAGTAGAAACCATGGCCTCTCATAGCGTGGACTAGGCTGGGGCCATCCACCAGCGGCACTGTTTCCCCATTAAGCAAGATGGGTGCCAGAATGTAGTCGAGAAGCGTGACTTTGAGGCTCAATTTGTAGTTTCATCACCACGTGGCGTAGCGAAACCTCCACCTTATCCTTTCCTGCCCCTCGTACAATGGAAGTACCTGGCGCGCCGTTCGCCCCAGGTTGGAAAGGGGCCTCTATGCGCCGCCTGTCACGCGAGGGCTGGCTCATCGCCCTCGGCCTCGTCGTCATCGGCATCTGTCTCGGTGGGCTAGCGATGGCGCGCCTGCCGACCGCGCCCTCTCTCGCGTCCCGTCTCGATGCCCCACCCTCGACCGGAAGTTATGTCGTCCTGGCCTGGAATGATCTCGGGATGCACTGCTACAACCGCGATTTCCAGGACCTGGCCGTCTTGCCGCCCTTCAATACGCTGTGGGCGCAGGTCGTGCGCGTCGGCGACCCGCCGCAGATTGTGACCCGTGGAGTGACGGTGAGCTATCAGTTCCCCGACAACACCACCTCGGTCACCAAGTCCAACTTCTGGACCTACGCGCCCCAACTCTTCGGGGTTCCGCTGGCGCCCGACGTCGGATTGACAGGCAAGACGCTGGCCGGGACGATGGACGTCGTGAATGACCACTTCGTCGCCGAAGGCATTCCCCTGACCGAGTTTCGGGACAGCGCACCGACGACGCCCTACCCGTACCAGTTGGCCCAGGTCGTCGTCCGCGACGCGGCGACAGGCCAGGAACTGGCCCGCAACACCGTCGTCGCGCCCGTCTCGACCGAGATGCATTGCGACACCTGCCACCACGACCGGGGCGTCGAGGGCATCGCGACCGGGCGGGTCGAGACCAACATCCTGACGCTGCATGACCGGGAAGAGATGGACGACTACCCGGCCGGCCATCGCGGCCCCCTGATGGGGCGACGCCCGGTGCTGTGCGCCGAGTGCCACGCCTCCAATGCCCTCGGCAAACCCGGCGTGGCGGGCCTGCCGAGCCTGTCCCGGGCCATGCACGACCAGCACGCGGAGGTCGTGCCCTCGACGCTGGCGGGCTGCTACTCGTGTCACCCTGGCCCGCAGACCCAGTGCTTGCGCGACGTGATGTCCGCCCAGCACGGCATGACGTGTATCAACTGTCACGGCAACCTGGACCGCGTGGCCGACAACCCGAACCCCTGGCTCAACGAGCCGCGCTGCGACAGCGGCGCGTGCCACGGGTCGGCCTACGCCCAGGACCAGGCGCTCTATCGCATGTCAACGGGGCACGGCGGGGTGCGCTGCGAGGGCTGCCACGACAGCCCCCACGCCATCGCCCCCAGCACGCAGCCCAACGACGCCATCAAGTTCATCGCCCTCCAGGGCCACGGCGGACCGTTGGACACGTGCGCCGTGTGCCACGCGTCACCCCCGACGGCGCCTGGACCGCACGGTCTACCTGCGCCGACACCGGCCGGGCCAACTCCGACGCCTACCGCGACGCCCGTCCTCACCGAGAAGGTCTTTCTGCCCCACGTTGACCGGGGCCGCTAAACGAAGCCCAAGGTGAAACCGACTACCTACCCGTAGCGCCGACTTCAGCCGGCAGCCGACTAAAGTCGGCGCTACGAGGGCGTGGCCCGCCGGCGGTACAGCGTTGATACACAACGCGCGAGGTCGGCAGTGAGGGAGTTCCCTCACTGCCGACCTTGTCCGTCGTATCGTTGCGCCCCGGCCCGGCTCAGTCCGCGGCGACGCCCTCGGCCTCGACGGAGGCGTGGTCGCGGAGCCGGATCGAGATGGCCTGGGAGATGCCCTGGCCGCCCATGGTGACGCCGTAGACGGCGTGGGCGGCCTCGATGGTCCCCCGGTTGTGGGTGACGAGGATGACCTGGGTGCGGGCGGCGAGGCGCTCGAGGGCGGCGCGGAAGCGGCCGACGTTGGCCTCGTCGAGCGCCGCGTCCACCTCGTCAAGCAGGCAGAAGGGCGTGCCGCTGACTTCGAGCAGGGCGAAGATGAGGGCGCAGGCGGTCAGGGTGCGCTCGCCGCCGGAGAGGAGCGAGAGGGGCTGGAGGCGCTTGCCCGGCGGGCGGGCGGTAATCTCCAGCCCGCCGGCCGTCGCCATGGCCATCTTGGCCGTCCCGCCGCCAAACAGCGTCGTGAAGTTGCGGCTGAAGCGCGTCGACACCTGGCCGAAGACGTGGTCGAAGCGCGCGGTCATGGCCGTGTCCAGTTCGGCAATGACCGCCGTCAGGTCATTGGCGGCCTTGTCCAGGTCGGCCACCTGCTCGGTAAGGAACTGGTGGCGCTCGCGGAGGGCCGTGTACTCGGCCAGCGCCTCGCTGTCGGGCGTCCCGAGGCGGCGCAGGCTGCTGCGCACAGCGCGCAGCCGGTCCTCCAGGTCGGCGGGCGGTTGGGGGACGGGCGGTAGGTCGGCCTGGCCCGCGAAGGCGAGCCGCAGTTGGTGCGGGGTGTTGTCGGCCGGGCGCGGCAGCAGGTCCAGGTCGACCTCGACATCGGCGGCCAGCCGGCGCAGCCGCTCCTGGGCCGCGCGGGCCTCGGCCTGGGCCTCGGCGGCGAGATGCTCAGCCGCGACGGCGTCCTCGCGCAGCGTCGCCACGTCGGCTTCGAGGGCGCGCGCCTCGCCGTCCAGCCGGGCCAGGGCTGTCTCAACGGGATCAAGCTGCTGACGGAGGGCAGCGCGTTCCTCGGCCAACCGAGCCGCCGCCTCGCGGAGTTGGGCTACACGGTGCGTGATGGTCTCGGCTTCCTGAGCCAGCGCCTGGGCGCGTTGGCCCCGCTCCTGGGTGGCGCGCTGGGCCTGGGCGGCCTCGGCGCGGCGCTGGTCCACGGCGCGGGCCTGGACCTGGCGTGTCTGCGCCGTCACTGCCGCCTGGGTTTGCGCGTCGCCGAGCCGCACCTGAATCTGGCCGAGATCG
>CAZLBQ010000448.1:0-5258 GCA_964557745.1 uncultured Anaerolineales bacterium | reverse complement strand
CCTTCAGCGCGTCCGCCACCTTGAAGAAGTCATCCAGGGTCTTGGGCGGCTGGAGGTTGTTGGCGGCGAAGACCTTCTTGTTGTACCACAGGACGTTAGAGCGGTGGATGTTGACCGGCACCGACCAGATCTCGTTCTTGTAGGTGATCTGGTCGAGGAGCAGCTTGGGCATGACCTTGTCCAGGCCCTGCTCCTTGTAGAAGCTGGTCAGGGGCTGCATCTGGCCGGCGTCGACGTAGGAGGTGAGTTCCTTGCCGGCGTGGACCTGCCAGCTGTCCGGGGGCTGGCCGCCCTGGAGACGCGTCTTGAGGACGGTCTTGGCGTTGGTGCCCGCGCCGCCCGCGACGGTCGCGTTCACGACCTCGACCCCGGCGTTATTCTTTTTGTAGATGTCGAACATCTTGTTGAGGCCGTCGGCCTCACCGCCGTTGGTCCACCAGCTGAAGATTTCCAGCTTCTTGTCGCCAGTGGCGGGCTTGGCGGCCGCCGCCTGGGTGGGCTGGGCAGCGGCGGGGGCTGTCGTGGGGGCTGCAGCGGGGGCCGTCGTGGGGGCTGCGGCAGGCTTCTGGGCGGGGGCGGCGGGCGCCGCCGCTTGCTGGCCGCCGCACGCGGCGAGGAACGCCACGAGGGCCAGCATGGTGACCAGAACCAGGCCTAGTTTCCGGTACTGCATGGTACCATCCTCCTCTTTGAATCGATGGTAAGGGGTGAACGGACAATTGGCAAAAATATAGCACACAGTCGAAGGTTTGGCAAGCGGACCGCGAACGTTCACGGAGATGGAGCGGGGTGGGGGCAGACCGGCGGGTCTGCCCAGGGCGAACACACAGGTTCCCCCTTACGACCCATGCCGCTGACTGGCGTGCAGGACGGTATAGCCAACGACCTTGTCGCCCTCGTAGCGGATAATCACATCGTCGTCTGTCAGTTCGCTATCCGTTGCGTAGCTAGGCTTCTTGAAATTGATGTAGAGAACGTCGGCTTCCTCGTCGTAGCTCAACCACAAAGTCCCGGCCGGCGTTTGCTTCACCGCCGGAATAAGACGCAGATACTCTTCCACACTGGCTACGGCCATACCTGTTTCCTCCTGTCCAGATATGATAGGCGTCGTGTCAGGAATGCGGTAATGATGAAGCCATCGTTTCCCATCTCACGATACACGACGACCAGAAACTTGCCGGCCTCCACTTCCCGAACGGCCAGCAATTCACCCTCGCCGCCCAACAACACACGCAGCGGCTGCCCGACCGCTTCGAGAACCTGAGCTTGCCACTCACGGAGTTCAGCGTGCTCTTCGATAATGTGCGCCCAGCGCTCGTCCGTTAGGCGAATGGATGCGCCGCCGCGGGATAGTACGGCTGTTGTCATAGAGTGCTTGTATTGCCCTGCTCGTGCTGTCCCTTCGTGAACTCCATTCCCAACCGGCCTAGTTTCGCGTTGACAAAGGCTTTCGCCAGCTTGAGCGGCTCTTTCTGCGCGGCGTGCAGCCCTTTGTGGAGCGCGACCTCGTTGACCATCCAGCGCGTGGCGAAGGAGTAGAAGCGGCGCGAGTGGCGGCCCGCCACCGTCAGGTCGCGGTCGGAGCGCTCGTCCCAGGGACGGTCACTCAGGACGCGGCTCTCGACTTCAGCGTAGTAGGCCGTGCCCTTGATGGGATAGGCGACGGTGGTCAGGAACAGGTCAGGGTTCGACTTCTTCAGGTGCTCGACCGTCTCTTCGAGCTGCGGGATGTCCTCGCCCTCGTAGCCGAGCATGATGAACATGCCGGCCTGGATGCCGCGCCGCTGGAGCAAGCGCGTCTTGGCCTGGACGTCCTCAACGTGGGTGCGCCGCGCCATGCGGTCCAAGACGGTCTGCGAGCCACTCTCCGAGCCAATCCACAGCCGGTAGCAACCCATGTCGGCCAGGGTATCCACCAGGTCCTCGGTCAGGCGGTCGGCGCGCGAGATGCACTCGAAGGGCAGGCGCAGGCCGCGCGCCTTTAGCTGGCGGGCGTACTCCTTGAACCAGCGTGGGTGAATGGTCAGCACGTCGTCGGCATACCACACCATGTCGGGGCGGTAACGCTCGACCAGCGTCTCGACCTCGCGGACGACGTTCTCCGGTGAGCGGCGACGGTGGGTGTGGCCGAAGACGGTATGGCTGCACCACTTACACGTGTAGGGGCAGCCGCGCGCCGTGATGAGCGACACCGACCCCATGCCGTGATGGGTGCGCCACGTCTCGACGTAGCGGTCCAGGTCGATGGCCTCGCGGTCGGGAAAGGGCTGGTCGTCGAGGCGCGGGATGGTGGCGCGGGGCATCGTCCTGACCAACTCGCCACTCTCCTCCCGGTAGGCGATACCCGCGATGGCGCGCATATCGCGCGGGCCACGGCGGGCGAGGTGAGGCAGCAACTCCTCCAGCGTCAACTCACCCTCGCCGACGATCACGATGTCCGCGCCGCGCGCCAGGTACTCCTCAGCGTAGTGGGGCGGCTCCGGCCCGCCCAGGACGACGGTCGCGCCGGCGGCTTTGGCCTGCCGGATCATGGGCAGAATCCAGCGCTTGGTCATCAGGTTGACGTAGAGGCCGACGACGGCCGGCTTCTCGGCGGCCAGGACCTGGGCGAACTCGTCGGGCTGGCGGAACGTCGCGTCGAAGACACCGACACCGAAGCCCTTCGCCTTCAGGTGCGAGGCGATGTAGAGCAGACCCAGCGTCGGGTAGGGCTTCATGACCTGCAACTCGTGCGGGTCCTGGTAGAGGTAGTAGCCGTGGGCGAGAAGAATGTCCATGCTGTCTCTCACACTTGTCATCCTGAGCGCAGCGCAGGGTCTCGCTTCGCGTCACGCGAGATGCATCGCTCCGCTGCTCAGAACCTTCCGCTGTCACCCCGCACGGCGTGAGGGGTCTCCTCTGGAAACGCTGCCAGAGCAGATGCCTCGCTCCGCTCGGCATGACGGTCGGCGGGGTTTTTGCCTCGTCGCCTGTCGATGGCGACATGGCATTTTCAGCATGACTGTCACCGCTATCAAGAGAGTTTCGGGCCGGGGCGCAGCCGCTCGACAACGCCCTTCTCGATGGGCCAGCGGTAGAAGTCACGCTCGACGCGCCAGCGCGAGACGAGTTGGAGCGGACGGGCCAGCGGGTGGGCGTGGCGGCCATAGGCGTAGCGCTGGTAGAACTTGAAGCGCTCGACGCGCTCGAACTTGTCGGACGACACCCACGGCCCAGCCGCGCCGACGTAGTCGAAGTCGGCCCAGGCCTCGAGGGTCTTGGGGAATTGGTACTGGGTCAGAGCCAGGCTGTCGGCGATCTCGTTGCCGGGATAGGGACGGTAGAAGAAGATGGCGACCTCGAAGTCGCGGCTCATGGCGCGGATGCGCCGCGCGATGTCCAACGCGGCCTCAAAGGCGTCGTCCGGCTCGTCCGGGAAGCCGACGATGAAGTTCCAGATAGCGCCGATGTCGTGGCGGACGAGCTTATCCGCCGTGCTCCACACCTGGGCGATGGTGATGTCCTTCTTGATGCGCTTGAGCATGGCGTCCGTGCCGGCCTCGACGCCAATCATGACGCGCTTGAGGCCGGCGCGCCGCGCCAGGGCCAGCGACTCGTCGGGCAGGCGGTCGCCCTGGTCGGCGCGCATGGTGGCCGTCCAGGCGACGTTCAGCCCGGCGGCCAGGAAGGCGCGGGCGATGTCGTCGACGCGCTGGCGCTTGGTGAAGAACGTCTCGTCCTGAAAGGCGACTTCGGAGAACGCGTAGCGGGCGTGGTGCGCGCTTAGCTCGGCGGCCATGCGCTCGGGCGCGAGGCCGTACCAGCCCCGACTGTAGACGGCGGGGTCGGCGCAGAAGGCGCAGCGGAAGCGGCAGCCGATGGACGAGATGTAGTCGAACTGGCGCTTGCCCTTGTGGGCGAAGTAGGCCTCGACCGGGATGAGGTCGTAGTTGTGGCGCGGCAGGGCGTTGACGTCGCGCAGCGGGCGCGGCATGTTGGCGACAGGGTTGCCCAGCGCGTCGCGCCGGGTGACGCCGGGGACGCCGCGCAGGTCACGCCCGGCGGCGAAGCGGTCCACCATGTCGGCGAAGGTCTCCTCGCCCTGGCCGCTCACGACGGCGTCGATGCTCGGCTCGGCCAGACAGTCGCGGGGGAAGAGCGAGGGATGCCAGCCGCCCCACACTACCGGCAGGTCAGGCCGCTGGGCCTTGACGGCGCGGCTGACGCGCAGCGCGTCGCGGATGGGGTCGCCCGTCAGGACGGTGATGCCCAGGCACAGGGCGTCGCGCGTCTCCGCCAGGACGGCGGCGAGGGGGTCGGCTTCCAGGCGGCCGTCGACGATCTTGACCTCGTAGCGCGTCGGGTCGAGGGCCGACGCGACGGCCAGCAGGCCGAGGGGCATCGTCCAAAAGCCGGCGCGCGGGTTATAGAGGACGACCTTGGGGCGAGGGGGCACGCTAGCTCCTTACTCGGCCTGCGCCGAGGGCGTGGCGGCGGCCTCGTGGGTCATCAGCGACGGCAGCGGCCCCAGCCCGTGCTGGCTCATGCGGGCCAACTCGTCGAGTTTGCGCCGCGCCAGGGGTAGGGTTGCCCAGTGGTAGGCCATGGCGGCGACGCGGCGCGGGGCCGCCGTGTGGGGCGGCGTGCGCAGGCGCTGCCACGTGCGGCGGGCGCGGAACTCCTTGTGCAGCACGGTGTGCAGTTGGCGGTAGAACTCGGTCGAGTACGGCCCCTGGTAGAGCATCGCCAGGTCAGCGCTGTCCTGCCAGTTCTGTTTGTCGCCCAGTTGCAGCTTCACGTTCTCGTAGAACTTGGTGCCGGGCAGCGGGTACGAGACCGACATGCCAATGTCGTCGGGCAGCAGCTCGCGCACCATGCGCAGCGTGGCCTCGATGTCGGCGCGGTCCTCGCCCGGATAGCCGAACTGGAGGAAGAAACCGACTTCGATGCCCGCCGCGTGCAGCCACTCGGTGGCGGCGTAGATGTCTTCGACCTTCGTCCCCTTGTCCATGGCGTCCAGCACCTTCTGCGAGCCGGACTCCGCGCCAATCCAGACCGTCTGGCAGCCCGCCTGGCGCAACGCCTCGACGGCGCTGGGCTTGAGCAGATCGGCGCGAGACAGGCACTTGAAGGGCAGGGCGGCGTCCTCGGCCTGGGCGAGCGTGCCGAACGCTTCCAGCCAGCCGGGCTTGAGGCCCATAATGTCGTCCATGAACCAGATGTGGTCGGGCTGGTACACCGTCTTGAGCCACTTCATCTCGGCCACGACGTTCTGTGGG
>CAZLBQ010000447.1:0-5262 GCA_964557745.1 uncultured Anaerolineales bacterium | reverse complement strand
GTCGAGAAGGGACGGCTGCCAGCTACAGCATTAAGCCGGCTGCACGATCTCCTCGCTGCGAGCGACTCGCCAGTCCTTGTCTACCCTCTGGACCTCGCCGTGGCTCAGACTCTCCAAACGATCCCGCGCGCCTCTGTGCCTGATATGCCAGACCGGATTGTGGCGGCAACCGCACTCCACCTAGGCCTGCCTTTAGTCACACGAGACATTAAGATTCGCGCTTCGAGTATTCCAACGATCTGGTAGCCCGAACCTCTTAGTTCCCGGACGCGTTATATAGACTGTACCCCGCCGCACTGAATCCCCTGTCTGGAGAATTGGATATGGATTTCCTGTTTCGCTTGGGGCGCGGCCGTGTCGCGCTCGTCGGGGCGCTGCTCGCGCTGGCCGCCCTCTTGACCCCCACGCCGACGCGCGCTACCACCGCCGCCCTCGGTGCGCCCAGCACGACGTGGCGCACCTTCGCCAACGGCGACGACATCTACGATCTGGCGCTGGAAGGCCAGAACACCGTCTGGGCCGGGACACGCGGGGGGGGCGTCATCCGCTGGGACATCAGCAGCCTTGCCGGGCCCAGCGCACGGCAGTACCTCTTCCCGCAAGACGGCCTGGCGGGTAACATCGTCCGCGCCGTCGCCGTCGACATGCGGGGCAATAAGTGGTTTGGGACCGACCGCGGGCTGTCGCGCCTGACTCCGGACGGCGCCTGGTCCACGTACACCGTCGAGAATACGAGCGGCGCCCTGCCCGGCAACACTGTCACCGCCCTCGCCGTGCAGGGCGACACGTTGTGGGTCGGCGCGCAGCAGGTATGGAGCGCGGCGGACAAGAAGTGGATTCAGGGGGGCCTGGCCCGCGCCGAAATCCGGGGCGCCACGCCCCTTTGGCAGGGAACATGGAGCGCCGACAGCCTCCCCGACAAGGTCCCCTCGAACAACGTTACCGACATCGCGGTTGACCCCATGAATGGCGACGTGTGGGCCACGACGCGCGCCGACCTAGAGAGCGTCCAGCCAACGCCGCAGCGTCCGAATACCTTCTTCCGCACCCGCTACGGCGGCATTGTTGTCGTCCACCCCGACGGCAGCCTGGACAAGTTCCAGCGCGTCGACGTCGACCCGTCGTCGTGGCCCAAGGCGGACAGCCTACTCAGCGTCGCCGTCGACTCGACCGGCCTGAAGTACTTCGGCACGGGCGACCTCACCCTGGGCGGCGTGGGCGTTCACATCCTGCGCGGCAATACGCCCGCCACGGCTCAGTGGCGGGGCTTCGCCTCTGGCGGCTCGTCGCTCCCGGCCGGCATCACCGCCGTGCCGAGTATTCCCAACGGGGCCAACCGCGTCGTCAACATCACCGTCGCCCCCAACGACCAGGTCTGGCTCAGTCTAGCCGGGGTAGACACGGGTGTCGACCGTGGCGCCGGGATGGGCGTCTGCCGCTTGAGTTGGGATCGCAACTTCGGCTCCATCCCAACGTGCGCGCTGTACGATACCCAGGGTGGTACGACGAATCAGCGCATCCCCGGCAACCTCGTCCGCGCGCTGGCCGTCGAGCCGACGCGCCAGCTCACCCTCTTTGGCACGAGCGGGCGGCTACCCGAGGTGGACCGCGCTGCCTTCTCAGAGGGCACGGACGGGGCCGGTATCGGCGTCCTGACCGCTGCGCCCCCCTCCACCACGACGCTCTCGACGGCGGCGCTGGGGCTAACGCCGACGAGCAACCACATCCGCGCCGTCGCCGTTGCCCCCAGCGGAGAGGTCTATGTCGGCCACGCCTACCCGACGGGCAGCAGTCTGTGGGGCGGCGGCGGGCTGGAGAAGATGGACCTGGCGGGGCGCTGGCAGCGCGTGACGTACGGCAGCGCCGTTAGCCAGGCCGTGGGCGCGCTAGCCTTCGACGACAAGGGGCGGCTGTGGGTCGGCCTGCTGCGCGAGTTGCGGCCCGACGGGACGGTGGTCGAAGGCGGCATTGCCATCGACAAGGGCGGCTGGACCATCTACCAGAAGGGCGCCGGGCCGCCGTCCAACTCCGTCTCGACGCTGGCCGTCGATGGGTCCAAGGTCTGGGTCGGCACAGGCAGCCTGTGGCCCGAGCCCCACGCCGAACCGGCCCACGCCGCCGGCCTCACCAGCTACGACACCGCGTCCGAGAGTTGGGCGACGCCAGTCCAGAAGCCGACCCTGCTGGGCAACGAGATCACGGGCCTGGCGACGCACAGCGGCCAGACGTGGGTCGCCAACACTTGGCCCGGCGTGCCCGGCGAGACGGGCGCAGGTGGGCTGACCGTGTTCGAGACCGGACGCTGGATCAACTATCCGGCCAACCAGAACGGCCTGACCCTGACGGCCAACGACCCCCGCGCCCTGTTCGTCGCCCGCGACGGCGGGCTGTGGGTCGGTGGCTACGCCTCGGACAGTCCGCTGCCCGATCCCGTCCTGGCCGACGCCGTGGTCAACTATCTCCCCCCGGCCCCGACGCGTTGGCAGGCAACGCGGTTCGTCAATGAGGGCTGGGTCAGCGCCATCACCGCGCGCCGCGACGGCTCGGTGTGGGTCGGGCTGTCCCGCGGCGGGCAGAACCCCGAAGACTTCCCGGCCAAGGTCTTTCCGGCCGGCCAGGGGAACCAGTACGCGCCGCAAGGCGGGCTGAGGGTGTTCGCCCAGGGCGAGTGGCGCGCCTTCACCCCGGCCAACGCGCCCCTCGTGAGCGGCCACATCAACACGCTGGTGACAGATACCGCCGACAACCTCTGGCTCGGCACGGGACTGGGGCTGATGCGCTACGCCGCCGACGCTCCCGCCGACCCACGCCAGCCGCGCCTGTGGCTGCCTCTGCTCGGCAAGGGACAGGCGCGCTAGTATTTGGCCGCGCTCTGCTCTGGGGCTATACTTACGCCGCGATACGTCGGCAGGGGTCAACCGCGCGGTCGGCCCCGCCTGGAGGATTGACGCATGACTCGTAGCTCCCGCCCCCGCCCAGCCCGCCTTCCTCTGGCCTGGCTGGGTGTCGGGTTGCTCTTACTGCTGCTTGTGAGCGCGCCCGCGCCGCAGGCGATTGAAGCCGCCCCCAACGCCCAGGACTTCAGCCAGTGGCGCACCTATGCCAACGGCGACGACGTCTGGTCGCTGGCCTTTGAGGGCCAGAACACCGTGTGGGCCGGGACGCGCGGCGGCGGCGTCATCCGCTGGGACATTACCAATCAGGCGGGCCCAACGGCCCGCCAGTACCTCTTTCCGCAGACCGGGTTAGCCGGGAACTATGTACGCGCAGTCGCTGTTGATAACCGCGGGAACAAGTGGTTCGCCACGGACCGCGGCCTATCCCGCCTGGCCGCCGGCGCCGCCCTCGATGCGCCCGCCAGCGCCTGGGCGACGTTCACCATGAGCAACACGGGGAACAAGCTGCCCAGCAACACCGTCACCGCCCTCGCCGTCCAGGGCGATACGCTGTGGGTCGGGACGCAGCAGTACTGGAGCCCAGGGGACAAGAAGTGGCTGGGCGGCGGCCTGGCGCAGGTCGACATCAGCACGGATACGCCGACCTGGACGGCCACGTGGAACGCCGACACCACGCCCGGCAGTATCCCATCCAGCAATGTCACCGACATCGCCGTCGATCCCACCAACAACGACGTCTGGGTCACCATGCGCTCCGACGTCGAGAGCATCAGCCCCACCCCTGACCGCCCCGACGTCTACTCCCGCGTCCGCTATGGCGGCATCACCGTCGTCCATCCCGGGACCACTCCTACTCTAGAGAAGTTCCAGCGCACGGACACCGACCCCTCCGCCTGGCCCAAGGCGGACAGCCTGCTGACCGTAGCGGTCGACGCGACAGGCCTGAAGTGGTTTGGCACGGGAGACCTGACCCAGGGCGGCGTCGGCTTGCATATCCTCAAGGGCAACTCGGTATCCAACGCCCAGTGGAAGGGGTTCGCCGCGCCCGGCTCGACGCCTGGCTCGGGCATCAGTTTGGCGCCGACGCTGCCCACCAATGGCAACCGCATCCTCAATATCAGTGTCGGCAAGAACAATCAGGTGTGGGTCAGCCTGGCGGGCACGGAACCGAGTGTGGATCGCGGCGAAGGCCTGGGCATCTGCCGCCTCGACTGGGACCGCAATTTCGACCAGAACAACGCCCCAACGTGCGCCCTGTACAACACTGTGGGCGGCACGACCAACCAGAAGCTGCCGGGCAACCTCGTGCGCGCCATCCTCATCGATAAGGACCGCGACCTGGGCCTGTTCGGTACGGGTGCGCGCCTGCCCGACCGCGACGCGGCAACCTACTCCGAAGGCACACTCGGCCACGGCATCGGGCTGGTGACCTTCAGCCCGCCGCGCACCACTGTCCTGTCCACAGCGGCGCTGGGTCTGACCCCACGCAGCAATCACATTCAGGCCATCGGCTTCAAACCCGATGGTACAGTGTGGGTAGGTCAGGCATATCCGACCGGCTCGGAAGCGTGGGGGGGGGTGGGCCTCGACATCTTGAACCAGAACGAAACCTGGGGGAACGAGATTTTTGGTGACGACGTCAGCCAGGCCATCAGCTCGCTCGCATTCGACAAGAAGGATAGGCTGTGGGTCGGCCTGCTCCAGGAACAGCAGCCCGACGGTACGCTGATCCAGGGTGGTGTCGCCATCGACAAGCGGCCCTGGACCATTGTCCAGGCCGGACCGGGCCTGCCGTCCAACTCCATCACGGCCCTGGCGGCGGATAACGACCGGATGTGGGTCGGCACGGGCGACAAGTGGCCCGACCCCCACGGCTTCCCCGCGCTCAACAACGGCGCGAACGGCACCGCCGGCGGGTTGGCCGTCTACGACACCGCCAGCGAGACATGGCAGGCCGTCGTCCAGAAGCCGACGCTGCTGGGTAACGAGATCACGTCCCTCTTCTCCCGTGGGGGACAGACGTGGGTCGCCAATACCTGGCCCACCGACCCAGGCCAGACGAACCAACCCGGCGGCCTGTCCGTCTTCGACGGTTCGACCTGGACCAACCTCCCTGCCAACCAGAGCGGGCTGGTCCTCAACGGCAACGATCCGCGCGCCGTCTACGTCGCTCCGGATGGGACGGCCTGGGCGGGTGGCTACTTCTCGCAGCGCCCGCAGCCCGACCCCGTGCTGTCCGATGCCGTTATCAACTGGCGGCCGAGCGGGGACACAACCTGGAAGAGTGTGACGTTCAAGGATGACGGGTGGGTGAGCGCGATTGTGCGCCGCGAGAAGGGTGGCGGATCGATCTGGGTGGGAACGT
>CAZLBQ010000446.1:0-5274 GCA_964557745.1 uncultured Anaerolineales bacterium | reverse complement strand
CTGAAGACGTACGCGGCGAGGACGCCGGTCGCAATGAGGACGCTCATGTTGAGCGCGCGCCGCCGCAGTGAGTGGTAAGCGCCCGTGATGAAGAGCCAGCCGCAATAGAAGACGACGGGGGTCGCCAGCACAGCCATGATGACATTGGCGCTGAGGCCAAAGGTGGGCAGTCGGAGGCCCAGCAGACTCATCCCGAGCGGCGAGTACAAGACCGTCGGGACCGTCAGCAGCAGCGCCAAGAAGAACTTGGCGCGCATGTCGCGTTCCATCGCCGCCGCCATACTCGGATCCGACATATCGTGGCCCATGTGGGCTGCCGCGTCATCTGTCCCATGCCCCGCGTGGGTATGGGCGTGGACGGCAGGGGCCTCGTACTGCATCCGATCCTGGCGCGTGCCCATGCTGATGGGCTGCGCGTCGACACCGTGGCGTAGGTGCGCCAGCCGCTGCGGCTCGGACGGTTGAGCGTGAACATGACCGGCGTGGCCGTCCCGCTCCTCCGCCACGCACTCACAGCCCGTCGTGGCGACCGCCTCGGCCAGCCGCGCCTCGTCGGTCATTCCGGCATGGTAGCCGACGTGTAGCGTGTTGTTGGGCCAGTCAAGGTGGACGCTCGTGACGTGAGGCTGCGCCTTGAGGACGCGCTCGACACTCTGAGCACACTCCAGGCAGTGGAGGTCGGCGAGCTTAAAGGTGGCATGGGCTTCGGCATGGTTGCGCATGAGTCCTCCGTAAATAAATAGAGCGAAGAGGGTCAATACCTTCTTCGCTCCGTGGCGCTATCGTGATGGGGTTGAGGCTAACGCGATAGCCTTTACCGCTTATCGGCGTGCTCGTAGACTTGCATGAGTTCGCCCAGCACCCGCTCGCGCTCGCCGGGGTCGTCGCCCTGGATGGCCGTCGTCACACACGTGTTGAGGTGGTGGCGCAGGATGACGGCGTCCAGCTTCTGGAGCGCCTTCTCGACGGCCCGCGTCTGGGCGAGGACGTCCATGCAGTACTGGTCCTCCTCGACCATGCGCTCGATACCCTTGAGATGGCCCTGGATGCTCCGCAATCGGTTGATGAGGTCTCGCTTGTGCTCGCCGGCCATACGCCCTCCTGCTTATCGTGCTCTCACGAGATAAGAGGCGGGGCAGGCCGCTTTCTTACCCCCTCCCCCAGGGGGTGGGTAGAGGACGGTGAGAAAAAGAGAACGACGCCCTTTCAGCGATACTGAAAAAGGCGTCGTTCTCCTGCACAGCGAGGGCGCTGCGCGGTATCTCAAGCTCCTCCCCTGAACCCCGTACCATCAGCATAGCACGCCGACATTAAGACGCAAATTACGACCGCCGGACGCAACTTATCGTCGCCCGGCGCGTTCTGTATGGTGGATTTGTCGACAAAGCGAAGTGTGTGACAGGGAGGATGCGTGCGTAGAGTTTGGAGTGTCGTCGCCGCGCTGGTCTGCGCGGCATTACTAGCGGGCCAGGTGGCGGCCCAGGGGCGGACCGCGATCTTCGAGGGCACAGTAGTAGATGACCAGGGGCAGCCTGACCCTGGGCGGCTGGTGGTCGTGTTCATGAATGGCCGCGAGGTCGGGCGGAATGAGGTGACATGCACGGCGGACGGCTGCCGCTTTGAGATTGTCGTCGCTGATAACACGAACATCGGGCAGGTGGGCCGCGACGGTCTGGTCCACGTGCCAATGGACACGCTGCACGCCGGCGTCCCGAAGGTTGTCCAGGGCACGCCGCCCAGCGGCCCGCGTGTGACCTACGTCGTCCTGGCGCTGACCGTCCCGGCGGCGAGTCTACCCCAGGCGATGCAGCAGGGGCGGCTCGGGCTATTCCCCGACGGCGGCGTCGTCGTCATCGAGGATACCCGCCCACCCGACCTGCCCCGCCCCGCCGCGGCCAGCCCGGTCGCCCAACTCCAGGCAAGCGGCGCTTTCCCCTGGCTGGCGGCGAGCCTGCTGGCGCTGGTGTGCTGCCTCAACCTGCTCGGCCTGATTGTGCTGGTTGGGCTGGGCGTACTCGTCGCGCGGCGCCAGCGCTCTAGTCAAACATCTCAAGCAACTGTTTGATGCTTGGCTCCGTCACCGTCGTGCCTTCGATATCCAGTGTCGGCACCGAGCGATAGCCGCGATTGACGCGCACGACGAAGTCCTCCGCCGTGTCGTCCTCGTCGATGTTAATCTCGTGATAGCCAATCCCGCGGCCCTTGAGGAAGCGCTTGACGCGGTCACAGTCCGAGCACCAGGTCGTCGTGTACATGACGATCTTCTTGTCGCGCGCCCAGCCTCGCGACGGATTCGCGGCGGTCATCCCCGTCATAGCCATCTGTTCCCCTCATCCAGTGTGTTGATTCACGAGACTTACCCTCATCTGACGCAGCGAGGCAGTCATTTCATACGTGAACTAATCGACAAACTTTGACCGCGCCCCGCCCCAGCCCTATACTTACCCTACTCAACTGGGCTGGGAGAGAGTGATGAAGGGGCTAGATCGCTTCGAGACGTTCGCGGAGCAACTGCTGGAAGGGTCGCTGGGGCGCTTGATGGGCGGGCGGCTGGAGCCCGTCGACCTGGCGAAACGCCTGGCGCGGGTGATGGACGACAACCAGACCGTCGGCGCGGGCAAAGTCTTTGTCCCCAACCGCTACCAGGTCCAGTTGAGTACGGCGGACTTCAACGCCTTCAAGTCGTTCCAGGCGGCGCTGGAAGAGGAGTTGGGCAACTACCTGGCCGAGGTAGCGGAGCGTCGCCAGTTCAGCTTCGTCGGGCGACCCCACGTCACGTTGAGCGAGAACCCCCAGGTCCGCCAGGGCAACGCGCGCATCGAGGCGCAGTTGATGGACGCCCAGGGCGTGACCTTTGGCGGCCCCGGCATGACCCAGGAGTTGCAGATTGCCCAGATTCAGGCCGCCGCCAGGCCCACCGCTCCCTCGCCCACCCTGGCGTGGCTGACCGACGGCGCGCGCGAGGTTCCCATTCGCGGCCCCCGCCTGACCCTCGGCCGCGCCCTCGACAACGACATGATCCTGGAGAGCGCCGGCGTCTCGCGCCACCACGCCCAGGTCGAGCAGCGTCACGGCCGCTATATCCTGCGTGACCTCAACAGCACCCACGGCAGCCAGGTCAACGGCCAGCCGGTCCAGGAGGTCGTGCTCCGCGACGGTGATGTCATTACCCTGGGCGGGCAGCGCCTCGTGTTTCGCATCACCGCCGCTCCCGTCGACGACGCCCCAACATCTCCCACCGCAGGGACACGCCCGCCCGGAGCCTGAGCATGTCTGACGCCCCCTCCGCCTACCTCATCCTCGCCCTGCGGCTCGGGCTGCTGGCTCTGCTGTACGTGTTCATCGGCGCGGTCGTCTGGTATGTCTGGCGTGACCTGCGCGCGACGGCGACCCGGGCCGCCCAGGCCCCGCGCCCCTTGGCCCGCCTCGTCGTGGCCGACGACGGCGGCAGTGATCTCAAGCCGGGCGAAGCCTTCCCCCTCCAGCCGGTCACGGCACTCGGACGCGACCTGTCCAACACCATCGTCCTCTCCGACCCGACCATCTCCTCGCAGCACACCCTGGTCAGTCTACGCGACGGCCAGTGGTGGGTCGAGGACCTGGGCAGCCGCAACGGTACTTATGTCAATGGCGCGCGCGTCCTGCGCCCTCTCGTCGTCAGCCCCGGCGACCTCATTGGTGTCGGCCGTATTCAGTTCCGGCTCGTCCTGTAATCCCGCCTCTCCCGTGCCTGAAAGAAGAGGAGTACGCGGACACACGCCGACCAAGGGAGGAGCGCGACATCAGAATCGATGATTCTGATGCCGCGCTCCTCTACGTGCCTGGCTGCGGGCTGGCCTGTCTTTTCAGGCGACGGCGCGGGTTATCCCAATGGCGAGGCCAAGCCCGACGCCCGATGCGACGTTAGGGCATCGGCCGCCACGCCGCGCCGCGCTCGATGTGCGGTAAGTACAGCGTCGCGGGGCGGCACTCAAGGGCCAGGTCAACCCGTGTCGCTTGCCCGACCACGACCGTGGCGCGTATCAGGCGGCTGGCGCAGCGCAAGCCGCCAGGGCAGTCGGGGACACGGCCCACGACGTAGACCGGCCCTGGCGGGACGTTGGGGATGCAGACATGCCCGTCCTCCCCCGTCACGCCGCGCCCAACGACGTTGCCGACCGCATCAAAGATCTCGACAATCGCCCCCACGATAGTGTTCCCCGTCGCCTCGTCGGTCACGTACACACACACGATCCCTGTCGTCGGCGGGCCGCCCGGTTGCGGCGTCGCGGTCGGCGTGCGCGTCGGGACCGGCGTGGCCGTGCCTGCTGGGCGGGGCGTCAGATACAGGTCAACGGTGATCTCGCGGTCCGGCGGCGCGGTGACAGTCCGCGTGTCGGGGGTGTAGTTGGGATGCGTGCCAACCACAGTGTAATCGCCGGACGGGATATTGTAGAAGCAGTAGGAGCCATCCGGGCCGGTCGTGGTGACCCGGTCACGCTCCCCAGCCAAGTTGAACAACTCGACCGTCGCGCCCGCAATGGGCTGGCGCGTCACAGCGTCGTAGACGCGGCCGCAAATTGTCGTCGTACCGGGCTGGCGGGTCGGGCCAGGGGTCGCGCTCGGCCCTGGCGTGCCGGGCGTCCCCGTCCCCGCTCCAGGTGTCCCTGTGCCTGGGCCAGGCGTCCCCGTCCCCGCCCCGGGTGTCCCTGTGCCTGCGCCTGGCGTGCCGGTTCCCGCGCCTGGCGTCGCGGTGCTGGTGGCGGCGGGGGTTCCCGTCGCGCATGTCACCTGCCCCGCCGCGTTGAGCGAGAGCGTGACCTGGCTCCCCACCCCAATCGAACTGCTGAGCTGCGCCCCCGGCGCGAGGGGGTACGTCTGACCATTGACAGTGATGGACTGGCCGGGCAAGTAGGCCGTCACTGTGCCCTGGACTGTGGCGGCGACGTTGGTCGACACCCGCACTACCTGCCCCTGGCTGTTCAACTGGACACAGACCGCGACACAAGTCCCCACCCCCGGCCCAATATCGACGCCGGGCGCAAGGTTGAGTACGCGACCGTCAATGGTGATGGTGGAGGCCGTCATCGCTTCCACCACGCCGCAGACCTGGGCGCTGGCGTCGACGGTAAGCGTGCCGTTGTTAATTTGGCCGCCAGCGTTGAGCGTCGCCTGCAAGCAGTACGGCGCGCCCGTGTTGATGCCTTCCTGCCCCACGAGCCGCGCGCCGGCCGCGATGGGGATGGTCTGGCCGCCAATGGTGATGGAGCCAGGCGCGTTGGCCGTCGCCGCCTG
>CAZLBQ010000445.1:0-5312 GCA_964557745.1 uncultured Anaerolineales bacterium | reverse complement strand
AGACCTTCGCCTGGGGGAGATACAGCGGGTTCTCGCCCTCGATGTCGCGGGCGCTGACATCGTTGCCGATGGTGTAGCCGACGAGCGTGCCGCGCGAGTCCATGACCAGGGCCAACTCAGGTTCGGGGACGCTCCACGTCGAGTCACCGCGCACGCGGATGGGCTGGTGGGGGCCGACGACGTGGTGCGGGTTGGCCTTGAAGAATATTTCGGGCCTCGCCGCCGCGTAGACGCGGTCGTAGATGCCGCTCTGGTGCGACTCGGCCTCGCGCGCCTCGACCGAGCGCATGTAGGTCACACCGGCCGCCCAGACCTCCTGGAGATCGAGGGGGGGCAGCAGATGGGGCTTGCGGTTGTCAGGCGGGCGGTTCAGTTCTTCGAGCATCACCGCCGGTCCCTGGTCGGTGATACGCTCAGTGCCCCAATCGGCGAAGCCGCCGGGCGCAAAGCCAACCACGCGGCCGAGCAGCGTGCCCAACGTACGCGGTCGCCCCGGCTCGGCCTCGGTCAGGTCATAGACCTCGCCATCCAGAATCACGCCGACGCGGCTGCCCATGGGCGGCATATAGTAGCGGCAGAATTGCATAACAGTCCTTTCCATAAAGAGGCTGTATCAGATGTTATACTCGTGGATGACGCCGTCCTCGACACGGTACAGCTTGGGCGAGAGGGGATAGGGCTGGCCCTGGTAATCGTTGCGGACGTTGGCCGCGATCTCGCGCACGAACTCTGGGTCCTCGTCGCCCAGCATGACGAGAAAGTCGCGGTTGGGGATGCCGAACAGCAGCCGCCCCGGCACGTGAGCGGCGATTTGCTCCTGCAGGTCGGGCAGCAGGATGCGCGCGGCATCGTAGCTGTCGCGGCTCTGGGATATAATCAGCAGGCGTGGCGGCTCGCCGGCCATCATGAATCCCGTCTGCGACGCCTTGCGCGCCAGGTTCTCGAGGGCAACCTCGTGGAGTTGGTCGACCGTCCAGCCATTCTTGGTGACATCAGCCTCGGTGAGGAAGCGCATGGACTGGGGGCTGTCGGCGACGTAGACGACGGTCAGATCGGTCGTGAAGGGCCGCTGCGCCAGGCGAATGCCCTGCTTGGCGGCATCGCGCATGAAGGCGGCGTCCTTGATCTGGGGGAAGAGGTCGCGGTTGGGCGCCCCGCGCTGCTGGCTCTGCATCTGGTCGGGCAGGCCCCGCACCTGCTCGACGAGCATCTCGATGAACTCGTCGAGCTTGTCGGGGGCCAGGAGGTACATGCGGTAGAGGTTCTCGATGCCGACGCCGAAGCTGCGCTCGACGCCGCCGATGCGCGAGTCGACTTCCAGCCCCCCCTTGCGCCCAGGCCGTACGTCCAGGATGTCCGGCTCGTGTTTGAGACGGGCGCTCAATCGGGCTACAACCTCAGCTTCGCTGAGTAGTTTATCAGCCACTCGGAACTCCTCAGATGGTTTTACCCCACCGGGTTCTCCAGCCGCCCGAGACCGTCGATCTCAATCGCGACAGTGTCGCCCGGCTTGAGCCAGAGCGGGGGCTTGCGCGCCGAGCCGACGCCGGGCGGCGTGCCGGTCATGATGATGTCGCCCGGTTCGAGCGTAAACGAGTGCGACAGGAAGGAGACGAGCGTCGGAACGTTGAAGATGAGTTGGCTCGTACTCGAGTTCTGGACCAGTTCGCCGTTCAGAATGCAGCGGATACCCAGCGCGCCGGGGTCCGGGACCTCGTCGCGGGTGACAAGCATCGGGCCAAGGGGACAGAAGGTGTCCAAGGACTTGCCCCGCACCCACTGGCCGCCCGCGCTCCGCGAACCCGACTGGACATCGCGCGCGCTAACGTCGTTGCCGCACATGTAGCCCGCGATATACTCGAAGGCATCTGCCTCGCTCACGCGGCGCGCCGTCTTGCCGATGACAACGCACAGTTCGGCCTCGTAGTCCACATGCTCGGTGACGTCCGTCGACCAGCTAATCGTATCGCCCGGGCTAATGACAGACGTGGTAAACTTGGCGAAAACGACCGGGCGCTCGGGCACAGCCAGGCCCGCCTCGGCGGCGTGGTCGCGGTAGTTGAGATCAATGGCGACAACCTTGCCGGTGCGGGGGATGGGGGCGGCCAAGCGGGTCTCGGCGAGAGGGACGGCAAACAGGGCGCGCTTCATCAAGGCCCGCTGCGTCTGTCCGAGGACGGCGTCGCCGCCGTGGAGGAAGCTCAGCATGTCGGTGGGCAGGGACGAGTCGTAGCGCGCCAGGTCCAGAATATGGTCGCCCTGGACAACGCCCAGGCGGGGCTGGTTGTCGGCATAGAAGGTCACGAGACGCATGCGGAGACTCCTCGAGGGTTGAAAGTGGTCGGCACAACAGTCCCTGTACTATACCACTGGTAGAGCCAGGCGGCAAAATGAGGCCACCTCTGGACCCCCGCTGGACGCCGATAGGCAATATTCTATCCGGGTTTATCGGCGTCCAGCCGTGGTTTCCTCAGCACCCGCCGCTGCCAGGTGTCACGCAGGACGAGCAGAGCGAAACAGGGGAGCACGGCCTGCCGCCGCCAGCGCCAGGGTTCGGTGACGAGGCGGAACAGCCACTCCAGGCCGAGCCGCCACACCCAGCGCGGGGCCTGGCGGCTGCGGCCCGCTAGGTAGTTAAACACACCGCCGACGCCGATCATGACCGGAACACCCAGGTCGCGGTTCCGCGCCATCCACGCTTCCTGCTTGGGCGCGCCGTAGGCAACGAGCAGGAGGTCAACCAGCCCTGCTGCCTGGACCGCCGCACGGGTCTCGGCGTCGCCGGCTGGAGAACCGTCACCCGCGAACGTACCCACGATGACAAGGCCAGGATAGCGCGCCTGGAGCGCCTGTCCCGCCTCCTCTGCCACGCCAGGAGCCGCGCCGAGCAGAAACCAGCGGTCGCCGCGGGGCGCGGACCGAGCAGCCAGCCAGGGCACAAGCTGCGAGCCGGGGACGAGGGCGCGCAAGGGCGTGCCCAACAGCCGCGACGCCCACAGCAGGCCGACCCCATCGGGCACGGCCAGGTCGGCTGCGGCGAGCGTCCGCGCGAACGTCGCGTCGCCCCGCGCCAGCATCACCATCTCCGGGTTAGGGGTGACAACAATGTGGGATTGACGATTGACAATTTCTTTATTTCGTTGGCCCTCGTCCAGCCACGCCAGCAGCCGCGCCACCGTCTCCTCCGGCGTCACGTCGTCCACGCCGACACCGAGAATCGAGACGCGGCAGGGCTTTGCCTCCTCTTCTGGCATGCCAGAAGGGGCTGGAGAGCAAGGAGCAGTCTGTCCCACCTGTCTCAGGCTACCTCCAATGAGATGCAGCGACGGGCCACCCCTGTCGTGTTGCTCACGACAACAGTTGTGTGGCAAAGCCGCATGTCGAATTTGTTCTCGACCGGCCGATTCCTATCGTGGGCTGTATTCTACCATGAAAACGACGGGCAGCGCCACGATGTGAATCGCACGGTCAGTGCTTGCGTTCTACCCCTCTTTCGTGTATGATGAATACAGGGGGAGGACCAGAGGAGGTCGGCTTGACGAGGAGGGGTAGCGTGGGCGACCAGGCGATGCTGGTCATGCGCAAGAGCGGCGGCGAGCCGCCCCAGCGTTGGCTGTTGACCAAGACGATTATCCGCATCGGGCGGGGGGGAGACAATGACGTGGTCCTGATGGACCGCGAAGTCTCGCGTCACCACGCCGAAATCCGCGCCGAGGGCGAGGGCTACGTCCTGGCCGACCTGGGCAGCACCAACGGCACGTTCGTCAACGACCAGCGCGTCACGCGCCCCACCCGCCTCCGCGACGGCGACCAGGTCTCCCTAGCCGGCCGCTGCGACCTTGTGTTTGTCGACTCGGAAGCGACCGCCCCGGTCGGCGGCCAGGCCCGCGCCGCCCTCAAGACCGACCCCGTCTCCCGCGCCGTCATCATCCGCGGCCGCGAGCTGGAACCCGCTCTCTCCCCCGGCCAGTTCGCCTTCCTCGAACTCCTCCTCAGCCAGCCGGGCCGCGTCTTCACCCGCCAGGAGGTCATCGAGGCCGTGTGGCCCGATGTCGCCATCGAGGGCGTCACCGACCAGGCCATCGACGCCCTGGTGCGCCGCCTGCGCGAGCGGCTGGCCGAACTCGACTCCCACCAGTACATCGTCACTGTGCGCGGGCATGGCTTCCGCCTGGAGCAGCCCTAGCCGATGGCGAACGCCATTACCCTCAGCCGCCTGGTCTTCCTGGCGCTGGCTGTGTGGTGGCTCTACCTGCCCTCGGTGGGCTGGCGGCTCGGGGCGGCAGCCCTCATCGTCCTCATCATCGTCCTGGACGGCATCGACGGCATCGTCGCCCGCGCCTGGGACGAGGTCAGCGACCTGGGCAGCGTCCTCGACATCGCCATCGACCGCGTCGTCGAGCAGGTGTTGTGGGTCGTCTACGCCCACCTCGGTCTCGTTCCCCTCTGGGCCCCCCTCATCGTCATCACCCGCGGCGTCCTGACCGACGCCCTCCGCGCCTACGTGCTTGCCAAAGGAGCGACGGCCTTCGGCATGATGGAGTCGCCCTGGGGCCAGTTCCTCGTCAGCTCGCGCTTCATGCGCGCCCTCTACGGCACCGCCAAGACCGTTGTCTTCGTCTACCTGGCGCTCGTCGCCGCAGCAGAAACCGCCTGGACGAGTACGTCGCAGGCGGTTTGGCTTCCCACGCTCAACCTATTGGGCTTAGGGCTAACAGTGCTAGTCGTGAGCCTAACCGTTCTCCGAGGCATCCCGGTCTTCATCGAAGCGCGACGGTTCTTTGGTCGAGCGAGTGAGGTCAATGCTGAAAGGTGAGAATTCGATACTCCGGCGCGCAGTGCCGTCTAGCGCCCAAACTCAGCTACGCCTCGTTATAGGCTCTCTCGAGCTCAGCCACGTCGAGCTTCACCATCGTCATCATGGCTTCCATCACAGCCTTCACCTTCCTGGGGTCCCTATCACGGATCAGCTCGTTGAATCGTCTCGGGACAATTTGCCAGGAGAGACCGAAAGGGTCTTTGATCCAACCGCATTGCGTGGGCTTCGCTCCTGCCTTCACGAGCTTGTCCCAGTATTCATCCACTTCATCCTGATCCGCGCAGTCCACGTAGAGTGAGACCCCCTCAGAGAAGCTGAAGTACGGACCTCCGTTGTAGCCCATGAAGAGTTGACCACCAACGACGAACTCGGCGGAGCTGATGGGACCGTCCTCGCCCGTGCGAGCGACGTTGCGTACTTCGGAGTTCGGAAACGTCGCGGTGTAGAACTCGATCGCCGCTTCGAGCTGGTCGTTGAACATGAGGAAAGGTGT
>CAZLBQ010000444.1:0-5328 GCA_964557745.1 uncultured Anaerolineales bacterium | reverse complement strand
CAGGATGTGACTGTCGGGGGCAGCGGGCGCCGCGGGTGGGGCGGCGGCGAAGACGGCGGGCGGGCGCGGCACAGGAGCGTTGCCACCCGCCAGGCCGAGCAGGAGAAACAGGAGAGCCAGCAGAGCCACAGCTCCACCTCGCTTGACCCAGCGTGGGGTAGCGGCGCCTGAAGTGTATGAACTACGGTGCGGCCTGACAGGCCGGGCCGTTCGGTCGGGGTGAGACATGGCACCTCCTCACTCAAGCAACTTGGCTTCTCGTCCTAGCTACCTAGAACGCTGAGAAGAACGCGGACTCAACTCGCGACTATCCTGTTCTAAAAGGGGGGGCGTAGGAAAGCCTGAGAGGTTATCAGTACATTGACTTTCAATATCATAACTGATTGTATCACGATATCGTTACGAAAGCCATTATGGGCCACATAAATTCTCGTGACGAGCGATGCAAGATAACGGAATTCTGCCACCCTGTGAGGCAGGCCGTGGCGGCTGCCCCGCGTAGTCCTTTGTTCACCCAGCGCCTGTACCTCTTCACCCTATCCAGCCCGACTCTCATGTACACTATAGGCTGGCAAGCCAGCGGACGTGCCCACATGGCACCCTGCCGCGCGCCCATCTTGCCTTTCTCCCAGAACGGGATACCATTGAGCCACAGGCCCCCTGAAACGTCCTGTGCTGCTCCCAGCACCGCAAGCCCTGGAGACGCCTATGGAAATACCAAGCTATGTGACCAACGCCAAGCTCCGCGCCTGGGTCGAAGAGATGGCCGAGTTGTGCAAGCCCGACCAAGTGCACTGGTGCGACGGCTCGCAGGCCGAGTATGATGCCCTGTGCCAGCAAATGGTCGAGGCCGGTACCTTTATCAAGCTTAATCCCGAAAAGCGCCCCAATTGCTTCCTCGCCCGCTCCGACCCCAGTGACGTTGCTCGTGTCGAGGACCGCACCTTCATCTGCAGCCTGAACTCCAAAGACGCCGGGCCGACCAACAACTGGGTCAATCCCAAGGAAATGAAGGCGACGCTGCTGGAACTGTTCAACGGCGCCATGCGCGGGCGGACGATGTATATCATCCCCTTCAGCATGGGCCCCCTCGGCTCGCCCATCGCCCACATTGGCGTCGAGATTACCGACTCGCCGTACGTCGTCGTCAACATGCGCATCATGACCCGCATGGGCCGCGCCGTTCTCGACGTGCTGGGGGACGACGATTTCGTGCCGTGTATGCACTCGGTGGGCATGCCGCTGGAGCCGGGCCAGCAGGACATCCCCTGGCCGTGCGACCGCGAGCGCAAGTACATCGTCCACTTCCCGGAGGAGCGCTCGATCTGGTCCTATGGTAGCGGCTACGGTGGCAACGCTCTGCTCGGCAAGAAGTGCTTCGCCCTGCGCATCGCGTCGGTGCTGGCCCGCGACGAGGGCTGGCTGGCCGAGCACATGCTCATCCTGGGTGTCAAGGACCCCAGCGGCAAGAAGACGTATGTCGCAGCTGCCTTCCCCAGCGCCTGCGGCAAGACGAACTTCGCCATGCTCATCCCGCCCAAGCCGTTCCAGCAGGAGGGTTGGGAGGTCACGACCGTCGGCGACGATATCGCCTGGATCAAGCCGGGTAGCGACGGTAAGCTATATGCCATCAACCCGGAGGCCGGCTTCTTTGGCGTCGCCCCGGGTACCTCGGACAAGTCGAACCCGAACGCGATGGCGTCCATCCGCGAGAACACCATCTTCACCAACGTTGGCCTCACCGACGACGGTGACGTATGGTGGGAGGGCATGACCAAGGAAAAGCCCGCGCACCTCATCGACTGGACCGGCCAGGACTGGACGCCCGACGCGGGCCGCCCGGCGGCGCATCCGAACGCGCGCTTCACGGCCCCTATCAGCCAGTGTCCGTCGGTGGACCCTGAGTACGACAATCCGCAGGGTGTACCGATCTCGGCCTTCATCTTTGGCGGTCGGCGCAGCAACGTCGTCCCGCTCGTCTACCAGGCCTTCAACTGGAACTACGGCGTGTATGCAGCGGCGACGATGGGCTCGGAGATGACGGCGGCGGCGTTTGGCAAGCTCGGCCAGGTGCGTCGCGACCCCTACGCCATGCTGCCGTTCTGCGGCTACCACATGGCCGACTACTTCAACCACTGGCTCAACTTTGGCCGCCAGATCCCCAACCCGCCGCGCATCTTCAACGTCAACTGGTTCCGCCGCGACGCTGACGGCAACTTCCTGTGGCCGGGCTTCGGCGACAACATGCGTATCCTGAAGTGGATTGTCGAGCGCGCGCGCGGCCGCGCCGTCAGCATCGAGAGTCCCATTGGCTGGATGCCGCGCTACGAGGACATTGACTGGCGCGGGATGGAGGGCTTTTCGCGCGAGCAGTTCCACGCGCTGATGACCGTCGACCGCGACACGTGGGAGCAGGAGATTCTGTCCCACGAAGAGTTGTTCATCAAGCTCTACGACCGCCTGCCCAAGGAACTGCTGTTCATCCGCCAGTTGATCCTGTCGGGGCTGTGGCGCTCCCCCGAGCACTGGGAACTGGCCGAAGAGCGCGCCTGATTCCTCTCACCCGAAGTAACGCAGAAGGCGAACAGCCGCTCCCCCTGGGTGCGCTGTTCGCCTTCTCGTTTGGACTCCCCCCGCCGCGCCTAGTCCCCTTGTTCTCGCAGCCAGTCGAAGAGGGGGCCGACGCCAGCTTCCCCCGCGCCGACGCCTTCCTCTAGCTCGACGGCGCTGAGCAACTCGACACCGCAGTGTGGGCAGAGCGGCGTCCTCGCCACCACCGTCGCGGGGGTGGTCAGCGCACTCTCCGCCACCCACCACGTGTCACTGAGCGCCGGGTGGCGCTTCACGTACCAGGTCTTGACCCGACACGCGACGTTGCTGCACACGCGCGGCTCCCAATCCGGCGGCATGTCATCCCCCGGCTGCCATCGCGCCCGCGCCTCATTCCGCCACGCCATCACGACCTCCCTGGCTCCTTGCGAGGCCACGCCTATATGACAATTTAACACAATTGTCATTATTAAAGCAGACTCGTGGTCAAATGTCAAGACTGTATTTTGATACCTGTGGCGATTGACAGGCGCGCGCCGTGTGCTATACTAGGGTCAAACTCTCCCCCATGTCCCCCCAATCAGATAGAAAAGAGGCCTCAATGACGAAGCGTTTTCTCTGGCTGGGCCTGGCCGTCGCGCTCCTGGTGACGCTGTTCGTGCCAGCGGCCGCGACTGCCGCCAACACGACGCCGGGCTGGTCGTCCCTCACCGTCCAGGGTGAGACCGTCACCATCTACCGCGACGAGTTCGGCATTCCCCACATCTTCGCCGCGACCAATCGCGGCCTGTTCGAGGCGTATGGCTATGCCGTCGCCCAGGACCGGCTGGTCCAACTGGACCTGAACCGGCGCGCCGCACGCGGGCGCCTGGCCGAGGTCTTTGGCCCGTCGCAGGTCAACGCCGACCGCTACGCCCGCACCGTCGGTTACACCGACGCCGAACTCGACCGCCAATTTGCCACTCTGCCCGCCGAAGAGCGGGAAATCTTCCAGGCTTATGTCGACGGCATCAACCGCTACATCAACGAGGTCATCAAGCCCGACCCGCTGAACAAACTGCCCTTCGAGTACCACGCCCTGGGCGCGTTCCCGGAGCCGTGGACCGTGCGCGACTCAGTTGCCTTTGGCGCGTTCATGGTGCGGCGCTTCGGCGAGATTGGCGGGCGCGAGCTGACCAACCAGGCGCTCCTCAACAGCCTCGTCGCCCAGCACGGCCAGCAGGCGGGCTACGCCATCTTCAACGACACGCGCTGGCTCAACGACCCCGACGCGCCCGTGACGGTCCCCACGAGCGGCGCGCTGGGGCCGGTCCGGGAGGCCGCGCCCAGCAGCAAAGCTGCCTCCGTCCCGCCGACACTCGACATCGACCCAACGTGGAGCGAGATCGAGCAGGACGCCCGCCGCGCCTGGGAGACGCTGGGCGTGCCGACCAAGCTGGGCAGCTACGCCTGGGTGGTCAGCCCCGAGAAGAGTGAGAACGGCCACGCCATGCTCTACGGCGGGCCGCAGATGGGCTATAGCGCGCCCGAAGTGCTGCACATGGTCCAGTTGAAGGGCGGGAATGGCTTCAACGTCGTGGGCATGGCCTTCGCCGGTGTCCCGCCCGTCCTCATCGGACGCAACGAGCGCATCGCCTGGACCTCGACGACGGCCACCGGCGACAACCTCGACCACTACGCCGAGACGCTGTGCGACGCAGGCGCCGGCCCCGGCAGCGGCTACGTGTTCAAGGGCCGCTGCACGGCCTACGAGCAGCGCGTCGAGACGATCAACGTGCGCGGCGCGGCCTCGGTGAGCCTACCCGTGTTGCGCAGCGTCCACGGCCCGGTCGTCAGCGTGGCCGGCGGCGTCGCCTTCAGCCAGAAGCGCGCCCACTGGCAGCGTGAGATCCAGACCATGAGCCCCTTCCTGGCCTTCGACCGCGCCCGCACGGTCCAGGAGTTCGAGACGGCGGCGCGGCAGGTCGTGACCTCGCACAACTTCCTATACGCCGACATGGAGGGCAATATCGCCTACTGGCAGACGGGCCAGCCGCCGGTGCGACCCAGCGGCTTCGACCCGCGGCTGCCCTTCCCCGGCGACGGCAGCGCCGAGTGGACGGGGGCCATCGTCCCCATGCCGCGCTCGGTCAACCCGGCCCAGGGCTGGCTGGCGAACTGGAACAACAAGCCGTCGGTGGACTACCCCAACGCTGACAACCAGACCTTCGGCAAGCAGTTCCGCCTGTGGGACATCATGGACCGCTTGCAGCGGGGGAAGGTGTCGCTGGCCGACATGCGCGACATCCCCAAGGACATCGCGCGGGTCAAGGGCAACGGGCGCGAGTCGCGCTTCCTGAAGCCGTATCTGCTGGCGGCGCTCGACGCCGTCCCGCCGAGCCATCCGCTGGCGGGCCAGGCGCGGGCCATCCTCCAGGCATGGGATGGCAGCGCCTATGAGGACCCCGTCACCAGCACGACGCTCTATGCCGGTGAGGTGATCTTCTCCACCTGGCTCGACCGCATGATCCTGAATACGTTCAGCGACGAGCTAGGGGACAAGGTGGGCGAGGCCAGCTCCAACATGCTCCTCCACGTCCTGGACGCCGCCCTGACGAGTCACTCGGGCGTACCGCCGAGCCGCGACTACCTCAACGGCGTCAACGCCAACGCCGCCATGTCCGCCGCCTTCGATCAGGCGCTCGGCGCATTGGCGGCGGCGCAAGGGGCCACGCCGGCGGCGTGGGCGGCGCCGCGCGGCGAGACAACGTTTACTCACCCGATCCTGGGCACGGTGGC
>CAZLBQ010000443.1:0-5340 GCA_964557745.1 uncultured Anaerolineales bacterium | reverse complement strand
CCCAGCGCGCCCGCCTCGCCCATTGTCGTCCGCAGCGAGCCGAACCGTCCCCAGCCGATGTTGGACCGCGACGCCGAGCAAGGCATGGCGTCGGTGGTGGGGCGCATCCGCCCCGACCCCATCTTCGACTACAAGTTCGTCGTCCTGGGCCACAACACCATTCGCGGCGCGGCGGGTGGGGCCATCCTCAACGCCGAGTTGCTCGTGGCGCGCGGCTATCTGACCCTGCAGAGCAGCTTATTCAAGCAGACGACGCGCCAGGCCGTCCAACTGCCGAAGGCCATCTTCGACCGCATGCTGACCCACGCCCGCCAGGGCGCGCCCAACGAGGTCGGCGGGGTGCTGGCTGCCGCCGACGGCCATCCGCTGCACCTGTACAAGGTGCGCAACGCCGCCGATGACCCGGCGTCGGCCTTCCGCATGGCCCCTGAGGACCAGCGGCGCATCCTCTCGGACATCGACGAGAAGGGCCTGGACATCTTCGCCGTCTATCACTCCCACCCGGCGGCCCCCGCCTACCCGGCCGTCGAGGACATGCACGGCGCGTACTACTCCAACGCCTACTACCTCGTCCTGTCCCTGGCCGACCCTGACAAGCCCGTGGTGCGCGCCTATCGGCTGGACCAGGGGCGCGGCGACGTTATCGAGTTCCCAGTCGAAGTGAAGTAGGGAGGAGACACCCATGCAGGTTCGCATCGCGCTGCTGCCGGGCGACGGCATTGGCCCCGAAGTGGTGCGCGAGTCCGTCCGTGTCCTGGACGCCGTCGGCGCTCGCTATGGACACAGCTTTAGCTACGAGGAAGGGGGGATCGGCGGGCGCGCTATTGACGAGACGGGCACCGCGCTCCCCGACGCGACGCGTGAGACATGTCTGTCAGCGGACGCCGTGCTGCTGGGCGCGGTCGGCGGACCGAAGTGGGACAACCCGCGCGCGTCGGTGCGGCCGGAGCAGGGGCTACTCACCCTGCGCGCGGCGATGGGCGTGTTCGCCAACCTGCGCCCGGTCAAGGTCCACCCGGCGCTGGCCGACGCGACGCCCCTCAAGGCGTCGGTGGTCAAGGGCGTCGACCTGGTGGTGGTCCGCGAACTGACGGGCGGCCTCTACTTCGGTAAGCCCCAGGGGCGCATGGATACGGCGGAGGGCCGCGCCGCCGTCGATACCCTCAGCTACTCCGAGCCGGAGGTCAAGCGCGCCCTCCACGTGGCCTACCGCCTCGCCCGCCAGCGTCGCCGCAAGGTAACGCACGTTGACAAGCAGAACGTGCTGGCGAGTTCCCGGCTGTGGCGGGAACTGCACCACGAGGTGGCAGCGGACTATCCAGATGTCCAGCACGAGGATGTCCTGGTCGACGCAATGGCGATGCACCTCATTCGGCGGCCCGCTGACTTCGACGTCATCGTCACCGAGAACATGTTTGGCGACATCCTCACCGACGAGGCCGCGGTGTTGTCCGGCAGCCTGGGGATGCTTCCCTCGGCGTCCATCGGTGACACGCTCAACCGACACGGCTTCCCGCGCGGGCTGTACGAACCCATCCACGGCTCGGCGCCGGACATTGCGGGCCAGGGCATTGCTAACCCCCTGGGGACGATCCTGAGCGCAGCCATGCTGCTGCGGCTGTCGCTGGGGCTGGACCGTGAAGCTGACGCCGTCGAGAGCGCCGTCGCGCAGGCCCTGGCCGATGGCCTGCGTACCTCGGACCTGGTGCGTGGCGACGAGGGGCGCGTGAGCACGACGCAGATGACGGATGAGGTGCTGCGGCGGCTTGGTTAATGACGGCGGTAGTATTGGTCTGGGGCGAACCTGCGTGGCCGCCCCAGACGGCATCCTAGTAACACGCGTAACTCTCCTCACAATTGACAATCCACATGGACGGTCCTAGAATCCGTACCGTCTTGGCGGCTCGCCTAGAAAGGACACCCCGTCTGTGTGTACAGTCTGCCCCCGTCGGTACCTGTCACTCGTTACGCTGATTGTGGCCCTTGTCATCCTCCTGCGTGCGTCTGCGCCCGCTCAGGCGGAAAGCCCTGTAGACGCGGAGCCTATGCTGCGTTTCAACACAGCCACGCACCCCGCGCCGACCGCGCCCGCGTCTCGCGCGCCAGGCGCGGCGCTGGCGCAGGATCCACGTCTGGCCCTGACCGGCCCGATGGCCCCACGACCCGCCGACCACCCGGCCGACTGGCTCATCCCCGACAGCGAGCTGGTCAACGGTCCGTCGACCATCGGCTTTGATGTGCGCGGTTTCATCAACGCCTACCCCGGCTATCTCAAGAACCACGTCGACACCGTCGAGGGTGTCGAGCGCGATGGGCCGGAAATCATCGAACTGATTGCACGGCGCTACAGTGTCAACCCGCGCCTGATCCTGGCCCTCCTGGAATGGAAGGGCGGCTGGCTGACAAAGACGGAGGTGCCGCGGATCGAGCAAGATTACGCTTTTGGCATGCAAGTCTACTGGGCGAAGGGGTTGTACAAGCAGCTCGAGTGGGTCGCTAATTATCTCAACGCCGGCTACTATGCCTGCCTGGAGCGTAACTACTGCGGCTTCTACTATCATGACACGTGGAAGCCGAACGGGCCTGAGGGGCTTAACCAGGGTACACGGGGCTTGGTGTACTTTATCGCCCGTATGGTCAACTTCGGTGACTTCGAGGGGGCGCGCTCGCAAGATGGCGAGTTCATGCAAACCTACCGCCAACTGTTTGGTGACCCGTGGCGGCGCGAGTACGCCCCGCTGACGCCGAAGGGCTTGCAGCCGCCGTTGATGAAGCTGCCCTGGGCCGGGGATGAGCACTGGTGGTTTACGGGCGCGCCGCATGGGGGCTGGGGGGCCGGGACGCCGTGGGGGGCGATTGACTTCGGGCCGGGCGAGCCGGGCGGCGAGACGGGCAAGAAGCAGAGTGGGTGCTTCGACGCGTCGGAGTACTGGGCGCGGGCGACGACGGATGGTCTCATCGCCATCGCACGCTATGGCGAGATTATGCAGGACCTGGACGGCGACGGCGATGTGCGGACGGGCTGGGTCATCATCTACAACCACGTCGCGGCCAAGGACCGCATTGCCGAAGGGGTCTACGCCCGGGCGGGCGACGCCCTCGGCCACCCGTCGTGTGAGGGCGGCTGGAGCTCGGGGACGCACCTGCACATCGCCCGCCGCTACAATGGGGTGTGGATTGGCTCGTTTGGGCCGGCGGGCGTCCCGTTCTACATCTCGGGCTGGAAGGTGAATAGCTCTGGTACAGATTATCTGGGCACGCTGACGCGGGCCGGCTTCCCGACTCGCTTGGCCGCCCCCTGGCGGGTGGTCGGCCAGAACGATATGGAGTCGGATAACGTGGTTGGGCGCGGACCCTAAGCGGCTACATGGTCGAGTTCTTGCTGAGGCTGTTACCCTAGGGCCAGGCTGAACGTATGCTGGCTCGGGGAGATAGTTAATGAGTACTTTTGCCGATCTGGGGCTGAGCGCCCCGCTTCTCAAAGCCATCGAAGAGTTGGGCTACGAAGCCCCCACGCCGATCCAGGAGCAGACCATCGGGCTGCTGCGGCAGGGGCACGATGTCATTGGTCAGGCGCAGACTGGCACCGGCAAGACGGCGGCTTTTGCCCTGCCCATGCTCGACCTCATCGACCCCGCCGTCCGCGAGGTGCAGGCGCTGGTCCTGGCCCCAACGCGGGAGTTGGCGGTCCAGGTGGCCGAGGCGACGCACAAGTACGGGCGCTATCGCGGCATCCAGGTGCTGCCCGTCTACGGCGGCCAGCCGATTGAGCGCCAGTTGCGCGGGCTGCGACATGGCGCGCATGTCGTGGTGGGGACGCCAGGGCGGATTATGGACCACATCCGCCGGGGCAGCCTGGATCTATCTCACGTCCGCTATGTCGTGCTGGACGAGGCGGACGAGATGCTGGACATGGGGTTCATCGAGGACATCGAGTGGATCCTGGACCACGTGCCCACCGAGCGGCAGACGGCCCTCTTCTCGGCGACGATGCCTGACCCGATTCGGGCGCTGGCCGAGAAGTACCTGCGCGACCCGCAGACGGTCGCGGTCTCGCCGGAGCGCAAGACGGTCGCGACGACGGAGCAGACTTACTACGACGTCGTCCCATCGGCCAAGCTCAAGGCGCTGACGACGATTCTCGACCACGAATCGCCGGGCGCGGCGATTATCTTCACACGGACGAAGCTGGCGGCGGGCGAGCTGGCGGATAGCCTCAGCGGGCGCGGCTACTCGGTGGATGCCTTGCACGGCGACATGAGCCAGGCGGCGCGCGACAGCGTGATGCGCCGCTTCCGCGACGGGCAGATCGAAGTCCTGATTGCGACGGACGTGGCGGCGCGCGGCCTGGACATTGAGAACGTGAGCCATGTCATCAACTACGACATGCCCAACGATCCGGAGGCTTATATCCACCGCATTGGGCGGACGGGACGCGCCGGGCGGACCGGGAGCGCGATCACCTTCGTGACGCCGCGCGAGCGCCGTCTGCTCAAGGATATCGAGCGCCTGGCCGGCGCGCGCATCCGTCCGATGAAACTGCCGACGCGCGCCGATATCGCCCGCCGGCGCGTCGAGGCGCTGCAGACCTCGGTGCGCGAGCGGGCGCAACAGGGGGACCTGGAACCCTATCTGGCCCTGGTGTCCGATCTGGCCGACGAGTTGGACGTAGCCGAGATCGCGGCGGCGGCGTTGAGCCTGGCGGCGACCGCCGACCGACGGGGCCCCTTGGTGATGGTCGAGCCAGAGGCAGAGGAGGCGGAGACGGTCCCGGTCGAGACGGGTATGGTGCGCCTGTTCATCGACGCCGGGCGCAAGGACGGCATCCGCCCAGCAGACATCGTCGGCGCCATCGCCAACGAGGCCGACGTACCGGGGCGCGCCATCGGCGCCATTGATATCTACGACCGCTTCTCGTTTGTCGAGATTCCAGAGCGCTACCGCGACGCCGTGCTGGCGGTGATGAGCCGCACGACGCTCAAGGGGCACCCGGTGACGGTCAAGGTTGCGCTGCCACGGCAGGCGGCCGAGATGGAGGGGGCAGCGCGCGAGGCTGGGTCGACGGCGCGGCCTGAGCGGCGGACCGGCGGGCCACGCGGCGACCGACCATCGGGGCGCCCGTCGGGCCGCCCGTGGCGCAGAGAAGGACCGCCGGGGCCGCGACGCGGTCCCAAGCGGGGCCACACCGCCGGCTGAGCGTGGCGACGCCTGTCGTCTGACAGCGTTGGCAGAGGGGACCCTGCGCGGCGCTGCTCAGAACCTTCCGCTGTCACCCCGAACGGAGTGAGGGGTCTGCTCTGGAGACGTGGTCAGAGAAGATGCCTCGCTCTGCTCGGCATG
>CAZLBQ010000442.1:1356-5341 GCA_964557745.1 uncultured Anaerolineales bacterium | reverse complement strand
AGAATGCGCGCCCAGTCAGCCGAGAACTGGCCCTGGAACTGCATGATGCCCAGGGGCAGCGTGAAGAGCGACGCGTCGTTCAAGACGATCAAGGGCAGGAAGAAGGCGTTCCAGCTGGCCACCATCGTCAGCACGACCACGGCCGCCAGGGCCGGGCGTACCAGGGGCAGCATGATGCGCCAGAAGAAGCCGAAGGTCGAGACGCCGTCCAGGGCCGCCGCTTCTTCGAGTTCCTTCGGGACGGCCGAGAAGAAATTCCGCAGGATCAGGATGTTGCCGGCCAGGGCGAACGCGATCTGGGGCACGATGACGCCCCACAGGCTGTTGACCAGGTGGAGGTTGCGCAGGGTGATGTACAGCGGCAGCATGGCGACGGTGATGGGGAACAGCAGGCCCAGGGTGAAGAAGTTGAACAGCAGCTCGCGCCCACGGAAGCTCACGCGCGAGAAGACGAACGCGGGCATCGCCGCGAGCACGACCACGCCCGCTGACGTGACCAGTGTGACGATCACGCTGTTCAAGAGCTGCCGCCAGAACTCGGGGCTGTTGAGGATGAAGCTGTAGTTGGTCAAGACAAAGGGCTGCGGCAGGCTGAACGGGTGGTTCTGTAGGTCCGCGTTGGTCTTGAAGCCACCCAGGACGGCGGTCACGAGGGGGATGAGAATGATCGCCGCCAGGACGACGGCCACCACGTACTTTACCGCCTGGGATGCCGTGGTGCGGACGCGATAGGACACCGCGGATTGGGCAGCCATAGAACCTCCTTTGGCGCTCACGCGTATTCGCTCCGCGCTGAAGCGCGCTGGTAGACGAGTGAGAGGCACAGACAGAGCATGAAGATCACCACAGCGACCGCGCTGCCATAGCCGATGGCAAGCCGCTGGAAACCGAACCTGTACATGTAGGTCGCCATCGTCTCGCTGGCGCCGACCGGGCCGCCCGTCGTCATCACCCACACCAGGTCGAAAATCTGGAGCGAGCCAATCGCCGACAGGTAGACGGAGAGCCGGGCCGTGTTGCCCAGGAGCGGAATGATGACGTAGCTGATGGTCTGCCAGCGGGTAGCGCCGTCGATGGCGGCGGCTTCTTCCAGCTCTCTCGGAACGTTCTGGAGCGCAGCCAGGAACAGGAGCAGGTGCAGACCGAAGTACTTCCAGGTCATGACGATGAACAGCGCCACGAGGACCGTATTGGGGTTGCCGAGCCAGCCCTGAGGGTTGAAGCCGCCGGGGATGACGAAGGCCAGGAGGCTATTCAGCAAGCCCGCTTCAGGCTTATAGACGAAGGTCCAGATAATCCCAGTGACAACCTCCGCCAGCACGTAGGGCAGGAAGAAGATGGTGCGAAAGGTGGTCCGGCCCTTGAGGCCCCGGTTCACGAGCAACGCCAGCGCCAACGCCAGGGGCAGCTGGATGGCGATGGAGAGCACCAGGATGATGAGGTTGTGGAGGAGCGCGCCGCGGAAGACAGGGTCGCTCAGCACGCGAGCGTAGTTGTCTACCCCGATAAAGTCGGTGGGCGCGCCTAACCCATTCCACCGGAAAAAGCTGTAGTAGATCCCCTGGAACACCGGAAACAGCACGAAGATGATGTAGAGGACGCTCGTCGGCAGCAGAAAGAGACTAACCGTCACGAGTTTGTCGGTGTTGAGCCGGGACCTGCGTCGAGGAACTATGGGCTCGACGGCGACGGCGCTGGTTCCAGAGCCTAGACTCATGGCTGGTCCTTTCTGGGGGCATGGGAGTCTGGCTAGGCTCTCACGCCCCCGGTGCTGGGCTGCTCGCTACTTTTTCAGCTCCGCGGCGGCGGTATCGTCGATCTGCTTGGCGGCAGCGGCGGGCGCCAACGTGCCGGCAAAGATGCCCTGCGTCGCGTCATTCACGGTCTGCCCCACCGCCGGCGGCATGTACTGGTCGTAGTAGAGCTGGAAGTACTTCGCGTTGGCGGTGCGCTGCCAGATTTCCTTGATGAGCGGGTCCGTCAGCGCCTGTTCCGCGCCCTTGACGACGGGCGGGACGGCGATACCGGCGGCGGCCATCTTCCTCTGGTTGTCCGGGCTGGTCAGCCAGCGCACGAAGTCAATCGTCTCGGGCGGCGCGTTCTTGCCGATGACGAAGCCATCGCCGCCGCCCAACACGTCCGACGCATCGCCCTTCATCCCATCAATGGTTGGGAACGGGAACCAACCGAGACTCTTCTTGTACGCGTCCTTGTCCTGGGCCACATTCAGTGCGCTGCCCGGCTCCCACTGTCCCATCAGCTCCATCGCCGCTTTGCCGTTGGCGCTGAGCGCCGACGACTCGTTGAACCCGTCGGCCAGCAGGCTCGGCTGGAACGCTTGCAGGTCCACCAGCTCCTTCAGGCGTGTGCCAGCATCCACGAACGCCGGGTCGCTGAACTTGCCCTGACGAGAGTAGGCCTTGTCGAAGGCGTCCTTGCCGCCCAGGCGCCCGGCCAGGTACTCCCAGTAGAACGCGCCCGGCCACTTGTCTTTCTCGCCCAGGGCGATGGGGGTGACGCCGGCGGCCTTCAGCTTCTTGACGGCATCGAGCAGCTCAGCCCAGGTGCTTGGCGGGTTGTTGATACCGGCTTTTTGGAAGAGGTCCTTGTTGTACCAGAAGCCGACCATGCCGATGCGCCACGGCACGCCGTAGTATTTGCCGTTGTAACCAAAGATCGAGAGAGGGCCGGGTTGGAAGCTGTCGCCCCAGCCGTCCTTCTTGAGCTGATCGGTGAGGTCCTGGATCAGGCCGGCCTTGGCGTATTCCTGCATGACGCCGCCACCCCAGCTCTGGAACAGGTCCGGCGGGTTACCCGACTGCATGGCGGTCGCGATCTTGGACTTGAAGGCTTCGTTGTCCAGGACGACGACCTCAATCGAGACGTTCGGATGCTCCTTCATGTAGGCATCCGCCATGTCCTGCCAATTCTTCTTCTCATTGTCCGCGGTCTGGATGTGCCACCAGGTGATCTTCGCCGGCTTGCCGCTGGCTGCGCTGGCCGGCGCCTGGGCCTGCCCGGCTGCGGTTGCCGGGGTCTGGGCCGGCTGGCCGCCGGCGGGCGCCGCAGCAGGCTGACTCGCCGGGGCTGCCGCCCCACCGCAGGCGCCCAAGAGTACGAGCGTCAGGGCGAGAGCGGAGATGACGAGCAAGATGCGAGCTGTCCAATATCGCGATGTCTGTGTTGCCATGGGAAACTCCTCCTAGGCGTCATGACGGTCGAACAAACGGTGCGCCTGTGAAGCGGTAGCGCCAGCCTAGAGGGCGGCAGGTCGGGTTCAAGTGTCGCTTGTCTCGATAGCCCCTCCCTCCCTTGTGCCTTTGGTCGTGCCCTTGTACTTGACCAGCAGAAGCGTGAGGCCCAGGTCCGAGACGCGCCGGAGGATGGCGTGCAACGCTGCCTGGTCCGGCAATGCGAAGGTGAGGAGTGTCTCGCCTGTTGGCAACAGCGTGGACGTACACCCGTCGAAGGAGCGCACTCGCTTGTCGTCCAGATAGCCTTTGACAACTATCTCGTAATGCTCCATTCCCTCACTCCGCTCAACTCGGGCCCTCAGGGCCGGGCGTCTCTGCACTCTACAGTGCCATTGTAGGGGAGAGAGCGTTCGGTTGTCGCCCAACGAACGTTCGGTTCGGAGTATGGTTTATTGAGGATGGAGCGGATTTTGGGGTACGAGACTGTCTAGCAGGGGAAAAAGGAGTGCTGCGTGGTAGGGGTAGCCCTCGTTGCTACCCAGGGCGACCACAAGGGATCGTCCCTACAGAGAGATGCCTAGAGGAGACCCAACTCGCGGGCTCGGTTGATCCCGTTAGTGCGGCTGCCGACACCCAGCTTGGCGTAGATGTTGTGGACGTGCCAGCGGGCCGTGCTGAGGCTGATGACAAGGCGCTCTGCGATGGCGTTGTAGGAAAGCCCTTCCGCGAGCAGGCGCAGCACCTTAAGCTCCTGCTCGGTCAGCGGCTCGCTAAGGGGTTGAGACGGCGGC
>CAZLBQ010000442.1:0-1256 GCA_964557745.1 uncultured Anaerolineales bacterium | reverse complement strand
ACATCCCCCTGGCGCAAGTGCAGGTCGGCTTCGATTCTGGCGATGTGGCGCGCGAACCAGGGGACGGTATGCACGACCTGGCGGGCCGCGTGGGCATAACGCCAGGCGGCGTCCCAGTCGCCCAGGCCGGCGCTGGCGCGGATCAAAATTTGCTCGCACTCCACGCCATGCAGGTGGTCCTGCAGCAGACGGCGTCGCGCCTCCCAGCCCTGGAAAGCCAGGTCGCGGGCACGAACCAGGTCATTGAGGTCATAGGCGATGGACGCCAGGGGGAGATTGAGGAGATCGCCGGTTGGGAAAGGCTGCCCGCGGGCGTCCACCCAATCATGGCGGGCGGTCTCGCACAGCGCCAGGGCTTCGTGAAGCCGGCCGCGCTTGATGAGAACGAACGCGAGATCATGCACCGCGTGGATTGTCCAGGCCGGGACACGCAGCGTGCGCCCCAGGCGTATCGCCTCCTGGTATGTCGCGGACGCGCCGAGAGTGTCGCTCTCGTACTGCTGCTGGATCAGGCCAAGGGACAGGAAGTCGTATTGCCGGAACAACGGGTCGTCCTCGCCGGTGAGAGCCAGAGCCTCGCGTATCATGCGGGAAGCTCGCGGATCTTCGCAGACGCTGGCCAGGACGGCCCGCAGGCTGACCAGGCGTGCTCGGTCGCGTCGCGACAGCCGATCCGGTGCAATCTCGTCGAGAGCCTGGATGACCTTCCGGCTCGCTGGCGCCTCCCCGGTAAAGTAGGTTACCCAGCCCTTGAGGATCGCCAGCTTGGGCGTGCCCAGCATCACCGCGTCGGGGAGACTGTCGAGCCAGCCGCGCAGGACGCCCAGCTCGAAATACTCTAGCGCCGGCTCGGCGGCTTGCTCGATAAGCTGCCCGGCTTCCTCCCACGCCTCCGCGTTGAGGGAGTGCTTGATGGCCTCACGGACAAACCCATGCGCGGCAAACCACGCGGCAGCCCGCCGGTGAAGCTCGCGAAGCTGTTGCGGCTCTGTTGCCGCCTCGATGCGCAGCGAGTCGGCGAATAAGTGGTGGTAGCGATACCACTGGCGTTCGGGGTCAAGCGGTATGAGGAAGAGGTTCGCGCGTTCTAACCGCGCCAGGATCACGCGGCTATCGTCGCGGCTAGCTACAGCGTCGCACAGCGAGGCGTTGAAACGGTCTAGAATGGCCGTCTGACGCAAGAAATCCCGCACGGCCTCCGTCTGTCGGCCCAGCACTTCATCCATCAAGAAATCAATCACATAGTGATGGCTGCC
>CAZLBQ010000441.1:0-5352 GCA_964557745.1 uncultured Anaerolineales bacterium | reverse complement strand
GGTTGGAGGCCTGTCTCGGCAGGCTCGTGTCCTTCAAGGCCAGGCTGCCGCGCTGCGCGACCGACAGGTAGCGGTGGTAGAGCTTGTCATTGCTATCGTCGCGGCGGTCGTAGTAGGCGACGGCTATGGTCCCGTTCTCGGATACGTCAACCCACGGGAACCACTGCTGCTTGCGGTTGCGGAGGGCGTCCTGGTTGACGCGCACCGGGGCGGTCCAGGTCATGCCCTTGTCCGTCGAACGCGCGATAAAGACGTCCACGTCCATGACCGGCTCGCTGAGGAAGCGCGACTCGTCCTCGTACCGCTCGTCGTTCCAATCGGGCCTGGGGACGCCCTTGACGCCGTTGCGGTTGTCACTCCATGTGTAGTACAGGTCGCCCGTCACCGGGTCCACGCCCAGCGAGCCGACGGCCCACACCCGCACGCACGAGTTAGGCAGCGTGTCACGGCCCCACTGCCCGAACGGGCAGTCGACGCCGTTCTGCCGCTGGTACCAACCCAGGCCGTCGTAGACGTCGCTGATTCTCCACGGCCCTTCCCACGTCGCGCCGCCGTCGCGCGAGCGGACGAACAGCAACTGACTGTTGGTGTCCGTCTCCTGCTGGTTGATGAAGGCGACATACAGCGTCCCGTCCGGACCGACGACGATATTGGACCCCTGGTCCTGGTCGCAGCGTTTGTCCGTGGGCTGCCCCGCCGTCGCTGTATCGCACACCGCCGCCGCCCCGCTGATCTCCTTCGGCGTGGACCACGTGGCGGCCTTGTCGTCCGAGTACGAGAACATGATGGGCGACTCGACCTGGTAGTCCCCGTTGACCTCCGTCACTTTGAAGCGCGTCCAGGTGACGTAGACGCGGCCACTGTGGGGGCCGGTCGTGTTGTCGACCGTCAGCCACTCCTTGTCGTGGAAGTAGGGTGTGGCGGGGTCATACTCGTAGACAACGATGCCCCGGCTCGACACGCGACCCGGCGCTGTGCTGATGGTCGGCCGCCACCACGTCCGCCCGCCGTTCGTCGAGCGGTGGACCAGGATGCCGTTGCGCCCGTTGAGGGCCAGTTCGCTCTCGGCGCGGTCGGGGTCCTCGCTGTGCCCCGCCAGCTCGCCCGTGTCAGTGAAGTCCTCGTTGGTGTAGAAGAGTTGGGCCATGTAGACGGTGCCGTCGCGGGCGAAGGCGACCGCCGGGTCCCCGCCGCCATCGGCGATGCGCCCGTTGTTGGCGATGCGGCCCGTGCGCGTGATGGGCATAGTCGCCATCGGCGGGATGCCCATACTCCACGACAGACCGCCGTCGAAGCTCGTCGCGTAGCCGTTGTAGGCGGCGCCCGCGTGGTAGTCGTTCATGCCGACGACGATGTTGAGCGGGTTGGTCGGGTTGATGGCGATGGACGTCTCGTTGTGGGGGCGGAAGCTCCAGTCGAGGCCCGTCGCCAGGACGTCGCGCAGCGGGCCGCCGGGCGGGACGATGGCGGCGGCGCTGGCGTAGTCGCGCGCGCCCTCGGTCTTGGCGGCGAGGAAGGCGGCGCGGCGGTCGACCGCGCCGGCGCTGGCGCTGTCCGTCGGGTCGGTGTCGGGGAGACGGCGGCTGCTCCGCCCCACCTCGACCGCGCCGGACATCGGCAGGCCCTTCGTCCGCATCACACGGCCCGACTGGGTCGGGCCACCGGCGCTCGCCGGGCTACCGAGGCCCAGGAGCATGACTGTCACCAGGAAAGCGGCAAACACGGCAGGCGCAATCCGAACTCGTGACATAGCGGGGACCCTCCTCGAGTCATGGTGTGGGGGGACGAATGGCTAGACTTGCCATAAGGGCCAGTATAGCACCGCTGGACCACTTTGTCAATACCGCCCCCAATTTTTGCCGGGGCCTCTAACCGACCTATACTTCTGCCCATAGAGAGGAAGCATCTGGTGAAGAGTGGCCTGTTGCGGGGGCTGGTGTTTGTCGGGGGGATGACGGGCCTGGGGGTCGAGATGGCGGCGTCACGGCTGCTGGCTCCCTTCTTTGGCACGTCGCTGCTGGTGTGGGCCAACCTCATCGGCCTCATCCTTGTCTACCTGGCCCTGGGCTACTGGCTCGGCGGCCGCCTGGCCGATCGCTACCCCGACCCGGGCGCCCTCTACGGCGTCGCCGCTCTGGCCGGCTTCCTCGTCGGCCTCGTCCCCTTCGTCGCCCGCCCCATCCTCCAACACTCGACGCAGAGCTTCTTCGACGCCTCGGTGAGCCTGTTCGTCGGCTCGCTGCTGGCGACGGCCGCGCTGTTCTCCCTGCCTGTCATCCTGCTCGGCATGCTCTCGCCCTTCGCCGTCCGCCTCAGCCTGGGCGACCCGCGCACCGCTGGGCGCGACGTCGGGGCGCTGTACGCCCTCTCCACCCTGGGCAGCATCGTCGGCGTCTTTCTGCCTGTGCTCGTCCTCATCCCCTGGCTGGGCACGCGCCGCACCTTCCTGGCGCTGGCCGTCGCGCTGCTCCTCGTAGCGCTGGCCGGGCTGCTGGCCCACGCCCGTCGTCGGGCCAGCCTCGGCGCGGCGGCGGGTCTCACCGCCCTCCTGGTTCTGGAAGTCGCCGCGCCCCAGGCGGTGCGGCCGGGCGCGACCGTCCTGTTCGAGGCCGAGTCGCCCTACCACTTCGTCCAGGTGCTCCAGACGGGTGATGACCGCTGGCTGGCCCTCAACGAAGGCCAGGCCCTCCACTCGTGGTACAACCCCCACCGCGTCCTGTCGGGCGGCATCTGGGACGCCTTCCTGCTCGCCCCGCTGTTCGGCCCAGACGCAGGGGAGCAGGGGGGCAGGGGGGCAGGGGGGATGAAGCGTGATTCTCCCCTGCTCCCCCGCTCCTCTGCTCCTCTGCCTCCGCAATCGGTGGCCCTCCTCGGCCTGGCCGCTGGCACAGTCGCGCGCGAGTACACGGCGGTCTATGGCCCCCTGCCCATCGTCGGCGTCGAGATCGACCCACTGCTCATCGACGTCGGGCGCGACTTCTTCGGCCTCGACCTGCCCAACGTGCGGCCCGTCGCCGCCGACGCGCGCGCCTGGCTCCAGCGCGACAGCGGCCGCTACGCTGTCATCGCCGTCGACGCCTACCGCCAACCCTACATCCCGTTCCACCTGACGACAGTCGAGTTCTTCACCCTGGCGCGGCAGCGTCTCAGCGACGACGGCGTGCTGGTCATCAACGTCGGGCACAGCCTGACCGACTTCCGCCTGCTCGACGCCCTGGCCGCCACCCTCCGCCAGGTCTTCCCCACCGTTTACGCTATCTCGCCCGATGTGGCGTATAATAGTCTCCTGGTGGCGACGGTGCGCCCGTCGCGCCTCGCCGACTACACCGCCCACGCGGCCCGCGTGGAACAGCCCTTGCTGCGTGAGGTGGTCGAGCGCCTGGAGGGCCGGGTGCGCGTGTGGCAGGGCGAGGGCCTAGTCCTCACCGACGACCACGCGCCGGTCGAGCAGATCACCGACCAGATTATCGTCAACTACGCCCTCGGCCGAGGGCGCTGAGGCTGGCATGACAACACTCGCCAGAGGGCTGACCGTCCTCTTGTTACCCTTCTTTCTGATGCTGACCAACGCCTGGCTGGTGATGTCGCCCGCGTTCATCCGCTGGGAGTACGACAAGGCCACCTTCCCCCCCGCGCTCAACATCTACCCTGACGACCGCTATCGGCTGGCGGTGGCTGGGCTGGACCTGATTACGGGGCGCATGAGCGAGGCCGACTACCGCGCTCTCCAGCTCCGCAACCAGCCCGCCTTCACCGACCGCGAGGTCAGCCACATGGTCGACGTGCGGGTGGTGGTGCGCAACCTGTGGCTGTTCTACCTCCTGGCGGGGGCGCTGGTCGTCGTGTCGCTCCTCGTCCTGCGCGGGCGGCGGGCGGCGCGCGCGCTCCAGTGGGGCAGCCTGTTCACCATTGTCCTGCTGGCTCTGCTGGGCGTCTTCGCCGCCACGAGCTTCGACGCGTTCTTCACCCGCTTCCACGGCCTGTTCTTCACGGGCGACTCGTGGATTTTCAACGCCACCGACACCCTGATCCAGGTCTATCCGGAGGTGTTCTGGTTCGACGCGGCGCTGCTCATCGTCGCCGCGACCATTGGCGAGGCGCTGCTCATCGCCGCCGTCGCTGCCTGGGCCTTGCGCGCGCCCCGCCGCAAGGCGTCCGCCTATCGGGTCCGCACGCGCTAGCGGACCTACCCATAAAGAGAGGTCTCTATGCACGACGATTTTGAACTCATGCGGGAATTGACGACCACCGCCAATACCAAAATTGTGATGCTCATTATGGACGGCCTGGGCGGCCTGCCTATGGAGCCAGGCGGCAAGACCGAACTGGAAGCGGCCAACACGCCCAACCTGGACAAGCTCGCCGCCAGTTCGAGCCTCGGCCTCAGTCACCCCGTCGGCCCGGGTATCGCGCCGGGCAGTGGCCCCGGCCACCTCGGCCTGTTCGGCTTCGACCCCATCACCTACCCCGTCGGGCGCGGCGTCCTGGAAGCCGTCGGCATCGGCCTGGACATCCAGCCGGGCGACGTCGCCTTTCGCGGTAACTTCGCCACCGTCGATGCCCAGGGCAACCTCGTGGACCGCCGCGCCGGCCGCATCCCGACCGAGGAGGCGCGCAAGCGCGTCGCCCTGCTCAAGAACATCAAGCTGCCCGGCGTCGAGACCATTGTCGAGGCCGTCCAGGACTACCGCTTTGTGCTCGTCTTGCGCGGCGCGGGCCTGTCGCCCCACGTCACCGAGACCGACCCGCAGGCGACGGGCGTGCCGCCCCTGGTGATGGCGGCGACGGCCCCCGAAGCCAAGCACACCGCCGACCTTGTCAACCAGTGGATCGCCCAGGCCGAGGTCATCCTGCGTGACCTTCCCCCGGCCAACATGCTCATGCTGCGCGGGCCGTCGGGCGACCCCAACCTGCCCAAGTACGCCGACATCTTCAAGCTCAAGGCCGCCGCCATCGCCGTCTACCCCATGTATCGCGGCGTCGCCAGCCTGGTCGGCATGGATGTCATCAAGCCCTTCCCGGCTAACCTGACCGAGGAGATCGCCCTGGCGCGCCAGCACTGGAGCGAGTACGACTTCTTCTTTATCCACGTCAAGTACACCGACAGTCGTGGCGAGGATGGCAACTTCGACGCCAAGTGCAAGGTCATCGAGGAGGTCGACGCCGCCCTGCCCCAACTACTTGACCTGAAGCCGGACGTCCTCGTCGTCACCGGCGACCACTCGACGCCCGCGCTGCTGCGCCAGCACTCGTGGCACCCGGTGCCCCTCTTGCTGTGGGCCAGGACGTGCCGCCCCGATGACATCGCCGAGTTCGGCGAGCGCGCCTGCGCGCGCGGCGGCCTGGGCCACA
>CAZLBQ010000440.1:0-5363 GCA_964557745.1 uncultured Anaerolineales bacterium | reverse complement strand
GTGTCCTGCGTCGGCAGCCCGACCGACTCACGCCACAAGTTGTTGAGTTGATCCTGGTCGAAGCCGTACACCTGCTGGAGCGCCGGGTCGACGCGGGTGCCAGCGGCCAGCAACTCTAGCACCTTATGGAGCTGGTCCTTGCCGCCGTGGTTCTGCAACAGGTATTCGACAATACTGCGCGCCTGGCCGTACCAGATGCCCACCTTGCTCGGCACGCCGTTGGGCGCCGTCATCGAGCGCACCTGGAACACGTCGTTGCGGCGGATGGCGTCGTCCAACGCGCGCTTGTAGTTGTCGTTGTGGTCGTCGGCCTCGTTGTACATCGCCAGGCCCTCGTCGAGCCAGGCGACAAGGTTGCTCTCGTATGGCCCCTTGACCAGGTCGTGCAGGACGAGATGGCTCAACTCATGCCACAGGGTCGTCTTGGGATCGGCCTGGTTGAGCATCAGCAGCGTGCCGTAGGTCGAGCGCGCCTCGCCCAGCACCGTCGCGCCCGCGTCGAATGTCTGGCCGCGCGGGGCCAGGGCGAGGGACATGTCGTTCTTGTTCTTGTAGATGACGACATGGATGGGGTAACTCATGCGGATGCCGAAGTTGGACTCCAGGCGGTCCAGGCCCTCGGTGGCCCACGCCAGCGCCTGCTGGCCGAACTGGGGCGACTCGTTGTACCAGAAGACGGTCACGCGGTCGTTGGCAACCTTCTGCCACTGGTAGCGGTTGTCCTCGTAGACCAGGGTCTGGGTGTCGGTCTTGAGCGTGTTGCCCGCCACGTCGGTCACGCGCCAGTAGTAGCGGACGTCCATCTGCGGCGCGAACTCGCCCTGCTGGGCGCGCTTTGTCGCCGTCGCCGTGACACTCTTGCCCGGCGTGAACTCGGTTGGCACGCGGTTTGTCGCCTTGCCATCGCCGAAAGTATAGAAGAGATCGACGCGCTGAATATCCCCCGCGCTGCTCTCGGCCTTCAACTCAAACTTGAGTTCCTTAGCAAACTGTGACGACGCGTTGCTCGACGTGACCTTAATAGCGTCTGAACTGCCCTGCGCGGCGACCCGCTGTGGGGCCATGAAGAGCATCACGGCCACCACGCATGCCGCCAGCATACCTAACCAAACCTTATGTGTACGCATCGAACCCCTTCCTGTTCGTCCTCGTGCTATGCACCGTTATATCTATGACGCCGAGCGACCGATGGTTTTACCCAGTTTAGATAAGGATTGGATTATAACATATCTCCGCTGTGTGTCACAATTTGTCGCTAGGCCGCGAAACCCGTATACTTTTCGGTTGGGCTAGCACGCCCTCATCACACACGCCCGACGAAAGACAGCGCGGGCGCCACACGGCGATAGGCTCAGGGTGGTGACGCTGTCGTAGGACGCGGGCGGAGGAACAACCCAAAGGAGAGAAGGACTAAGATGGCTGTTGTGAGTATGAAGGAACTGCTGGAGGCGGGTGTCCACTTCGGCCACCACACGCGCCGCTGGAACCCCAAGATGCGCCCCTACATCTTCACCGAGCGCAACGGGATCCACATTATCGACCTGCAGCAGACGCTCGGCGCGCTCGAGCGCGCCTACGAGGCGGCGCGCACCGTCGCCGACAAGGGTGGCACGATCCTGTTCGTCGGCACCAAGAAGCAGGCCGCCGACAACCTGGCCCAGGAGGCGATCCGCGCCGGCATGCCGTATGTCAACCAGCGCTGGCTGGGCGGGACGTTGACCAACTTCCGCACCATCCGGGCGCGCGCCCGCTACCTCCAGGACCTGGAGACGCGCGAGGCGCGGGGTGAACTGAACCTGCTGCCCAAGAAGGAAGCGCTGCTGCTACGCCGCGAACTGGCGAAGCTCAACAACCGCATCGGCGGTCTCAAGGAGATGTCGCGCCTGCCCGACTTGCTGTTCGTGGTGGACACGCGGCGCGAGCACATCGCCGTCAAAGAGGCGAACACGCTCAAGATTCCGATCATCGCCATGGTCGACACCAACTCGGACCCTGACCCGATCCAGTACGTCATCCCCAGCAACGACGACGCCATCCGCGCCATCAAGCTGATGACGGGCAAGATCGCCGACGCGCTCATCGAGGGCCGCCAGATGCACCAGCAGAAGATGGTGGACGAGATGGCCGAGGAAGAGATTAGCACAACGCAGCGCGTGTTCTCGCCCGATGAAGACCGTGTCGAAGAAGATTACGAAGCTGCCACACTGGCCGCTGATGAGGAGTAAGCACGATGGCTGAGATTACCACCGCAATGGTGAAAGAACTGCGCGAGGCGACGGGCGCTGGCATCCTGGAGAGCCGCAACGCCCTCAGCGAGGCGCAGGGGGATTTTGATAAGGCGGTCCAGTTGCTGCGCGAGCGCGGCCTGTCCAAGGCCGCCAAGAAGGCCGACCGCACGGCGAACCAGGGCGTGATCGTGAGCCAGATCGAGCACGACGGCCACCTGGGGGCCATGATCGAGCTGAACTGCGAGACGGACTTCGTCGCGCGCAACGAGAAGTTCCAGGCCCTCGCCAACCAGCTCGTCAAGCTGGCCGTGGAGAGCGGCGTCGGGTCGGCCGAAGAGTTGCTGACCCAGCAGATTGACGGCAAGCCCGTCCAGCAGATGCTGACTGAGGCCATCGCCGCCATCGGCGAGAACATCCAGTTGCGCCGCGTGGCCCGCTTCGAGGCTGCCGACGGCGATGCCATCACTAGCTACATCCACATGGGTGGGCGCATCGGCGTGTTGCTGGAGATTGGCGGCTCGAACCACGCGCTGGCCCACGACCTGGCGCTCCAGATTGCGGCCAGCAGCCCGCGCTACGTCCACACCGACGAGGTGCCCCAGGACGTCAAGGACTCCGAGACCGCCATCTACCGCGCCCAACTGGCCGAGGACAAGAAGCCGGAGCAGGTGAAGGATAAGATTGTCCAGGGTAAACTCGACAAGTACCTGGACGAGATCGTGTTGCTGCGCCAGCCCTTCATCAAGGACCCGAACAAGACGATCCAGCAGTTGCTCAAGGAGACCGACGGCCAGGTGGCGGTGCGCCGCTTCGCCCGCTTTGAACTCGGGGTCGCTTAAGAACGCCTAGCGAGAGGATCGGAGGTAGGGAGACGGGCCGTCTTCTCTATCTTCGATCCTCTTGCCACACCCAGCGAGGGTAGCATGTCGGAACCCAAGTACCGACGAGTCCTGCTCAAGCTCGGCGGCGAGGCGCTGGCCGGGCCAGGCAACTTTGGCATTGATGTCGACGAGGCTAACACCATCGCCCGCCGTGTGAAAGCCGTGCGCGAGCTGGGTATCGAGGTTGCCATCGTCATTGGGGCGGGCAACCTGTGGCGCGGCAAGGACGGCATGGCCCACGGCATGGACCGCACGACGGCCGACCATATGGGGATGCTCGCCATCTGTATGAACTCGCTGGCGTTGCGCGACGCGCTGGAACGGCACGGTCTTGAGACGCGCGTCCAGACGGCCATTGAGATGCGCCCCATCGCCGAGCCGTATATTCGTCTGCGGGCCATCCGCCACCTGGAAAAGGGGCGGGTGGTCATTTTTGGGGCCGGTACGGGTAACCCGTACTTCACGACCGACACGGCGGGGATGCTGCGGGCTCTGGAGATCAACGCCGACGTGATGGTCAAGGCCACCAAGGTCGACGGTGTCTATACCGACGATCCCCACAAGGTGCCGGACGCCAGGCGCTTACCGACGCTGACCTACATCGACGCTCTGAACATGGGCGTACGGGTGATGGACAGCACCGCGCTGACGATGGGCATGGACAACAATATGCCCATTATCGTGCTGAATTTGTGGGAGACGGGGCAACTGGAGCGGGCGCTGCGGGGCGAGCCGGTCGGGACGACCATCAGCCACGCCGCGCATTGACTCTTGCCGCCACAATGAATATTGTTAGCCCAACCTGCATTTCTTCCTATAGGTGAATGTGGACTCCACCGGGGGAGCGACCATGATTGACGACATCCTGCGTGAGACGCGCCGCCATATGGACAAGAGTATCGAATCGCTGCGCCACGACTTGAGCGCGATTCGCACCGGGCGCGCCAGTCCGGCCCTGCTAGACCGCATCCAGGTGGAATACTACGGCACGCCCACGCCGTTGAACCAACTGGCCCTGGTCAGCGTGCCCGAGGCGCGCATCCTCGCCATCAAGCCCTACGACCGCTCGGCTATGAATGCCATTGAGAAGGCGATTCTGAAGTCAGACCTGGGTCTCAATCCCTCCAACGACGGTCAGATCATTCGCCTCGTGCTGCCCCAGTTGACGGAGCAGCGCCGCCGCGAGCTAGTGAAGCAAGCCCAGAAGCGCGTCGAGGAGGCGAAGGTCGCGTTGCGCAATATTCGGCGCGACGCCATCAAAGACCTGCAAGACGCCGAGAAGGAAGACCTCATCACCGAGGACGACCTGGACGAGGGCAAGGAGCAGGTCCAGAAGCTGACGGAGAAGAGCACCGAGCAGGTGGAGGCCATCGGCAAAGCCAAAGAAGCCGAGATTATGGAAGTCTAGACTGAGCGCGAGCGCGTGTGCCGCCGGTCGGCGTCCTGCCGGCCCGGCGGCGTTTACTCTGCACCGTGGGCAACGGTCAAGGAGTCAGTATGAACGAGCAACCCTCGCTTCCGAAGCTACCTGGCCATGTCGCCATCATTATGGACGGAAACGGGCGCTGGGCGCAGCGCCAGGGCCTGCCACGCCTGGCCGGTCACCGCGCTGGCGTCAACAACATCCGGCGCGTGCTGGAGGCCACTGTCGAGTTCGGCATCCCGGTCCTGACCATCTATGCTTTCTCGACGGAGAACTGGAAGCGCCCCAGCCTGGAGGTCAAAGGGCTGATGCGCCTCTTCGAGGAGGCGTTCTATCGTGAGCTGCCCGAGTTGGAGGCCAAGGGCGTCCAAATCCGCCACCTGGGCTTCAACGAAGGCGTGTCGCAGCGCCTGCAGCGGCTCCTCCGCGACGCCGTCGAGCGCACCCGCCACAACCAGCGCCTCATCCTCAACGTGGCGTTCAACTACGGGGGCCGCGCTGAGATTGTCGAAGCGGTCAAGAAGATTGTCGCCGCGGGATACCGGCCTGACGACATCACCGAGGACCTCATCAGCCAGCACCTGGGGACGGCGGGCCTGCCCGACCCGGACCTGGTGATTCGCACCGGCGGTGACCAGCGGCTTTCCAACTTCCTGATCTGGCAGGCCAACTACGCTGAGTATTACGTCACGCCAACCTACTGGCCGGACTTCGACCGCACAGCGCTGTGGGACGCGCTTGTCACGTACGGCCAACGCGACCGCCGCTTTGGCAAAGTTCACTATGCCACCGCGGCCGACGGCTACACCGACCTCGTGAGCTAGGAGACGG
>CAZLBQ010000439.1:0-5370 GCA_964557745.1 uncultured Anaerolineales bacterium | reverse complement strand
GCCGCCCGTGCGCGCGCCGGCCGCGGGTGGCGCAAGCGGCGGGTCAGCGGGTGGCTCAGCCGCCGGCGGCCAGCAACTCGCCTTCTGGAACCCATTCACGGGGCCGGACGGCAAGTTCATGGAGCGCCTCGTCGACCGCTACAACCAGGAGAACAAGGAGAAAGACAACGTCAAGGTGACGACCGTCCCTGAGTACTATGACAAACTCAGCGCGGCGGCCGCGTCCGATACCCTGCCCGACGTGCTGGTGGTCCACCTTGACCAGATTGCGACCCAGGCCGCGCGCAACGTCATCCGCGAGATGCCGGCCGACCAGATCAGCGCCCTGGGCCTCCAGGGGTCTGACTACCCAACGGCGGTGTGGAACGGCGGCGAGTACAAGGGTAAGCGCTACTCGATCCCCCTCGACATTCACCCGATGGTGATGTACTACAACATGGATAAGCTCAAGGCCGCCGGCATCAGCGCGCCGCCGAAGACGCGCGAGGAGTTTGAGAAGGCCGCGGCGGCGATGACAACGGGCGACACCATGGGCTTCGCCGTCACCGCTGGCTTCCCCATCATGCAGGAATTCCAGATGCTGCTCCACCAGTTTGGCGGTAGTGAGTTCAACCAGGATGGCACCCAGGTGACGTGGAACAGCGACGCGGGCGTCAAGGCGTTGCAGTGGCTCAAGGACGCCCAGAGCAAGTACTCCAAGCCCAACCTGCCGGTGGACGCGGGCATCAACGCCTTCAAGCAGGGCACCAACGCCATCGAGTGGAACGGCATCTGGCAGTTGTCCAACCTGACGGGCGAAGGTGCGAAGTTCGGCGGCGCGGCCCCCGTGCCTCAGATTGGCGATAAGTACGCCGTGTGGGCCGGCTCGCACCAGTTGGCGCTGGCGAAGCACAAGAAGGGTGAGGACGCGGCCAAGACGGCGGCGGCGGGCCGCTTCATCAAGTGGCTGACCCAGAACTCGCTGGAGTGGGCGAAGGGCGGCCAGATCTCGGCCAGCAAGACCGTCCGCGAGAGCGCCGACTTTAAGGCCCTTCCGTTCCAGTCCGCCATCGCGCCCTCGGTCGAGTCGGCCTTCTTCCCGCCGGCCGTGCCGGGCATCACCGATGCCTTTGGTGAGCTAGAGAAGTCGGTGATCGCCGTCATGGCGGGCCAGCAGACCGACCTCAAGAAGGCGCTTGACGACGCCGCCAGCCGCGGCAACCAGATTCTGCAGCAGAACAAGCAGCGTTACGGCGGCTAATCCACAGCACGAGGCAGCGTCGTAGCGACCTGGGTCGTTACGACGCTGCTCTCTGAAAGGCGGACGATGTATGGCAACGTTGCCCCGCGCACAGACGCAAGCGAAGGTGACGCCCGCGCCCGGTGTCCGCAAGCGCTTCAACTGGACACCCTATCTCTTCATCCTGCCCCATCTCATCTTCTTCGCGGCGTTCCTGGGCTATCCCTTCTTCTATGGGTTCTATATCAGCCTGTTTAACTTCGACTTTCTCCTGCCTGACTTTCGCCCCTTTGTTGGGTTACAGAACTACCAGAACCTGTTCGACCCCGGCAGCATCCAGTATGCAGACTTCTGGACGGGGATGCGCAACACGGGCCTGTTCGTCCTCTATAGCGTGCCGCCCTTAGTCATCGTCCCCCTGCTGCTTGCCGTGCTCCTCAACGGCAAGTACCGTGGGCGCAACGTCTTCCGCGGTATCTACTTCGCGCCGTGGTCGCTCTCGGTGACGGTAGCGGCCCTCACCTGGTGGTGGATCTTCCAGGACCAGGGCGGCCTGATGAACTTCTACCTGGGTCGGCTGGGTCTGCCCCAACCGTCGTGGTTGGGCGCGTTGCCCTGGGCGTGGGTGGCCATCACCGTCATGACGGTGTGGTGGACAGTCGGCTTCAACACCATCATCTTCCTGGCCGCGCTAACCGACATCCCCGACTCGCTCTACGAGGCGGCGTCCATCGACGGGGCCAATTCCTTCGACAAGTTCTTCCGCATTACCCTGCCCATGCTCCGCCCCGTCATCCTGTTCATCATCACCATCACCATCATCGCCTCGTTCAACCTGTTCGGCCAGCCGTGGGTCATGACGCGCGGCGGCCCCGCCCAGGGGACGGAGACGGTGATGATGCGCATCTACTTCGAGGGCTTCCGCACCTTCCGCATGGGCAGCGCCGCCGCCATGTCGTTCTTTGTCGCGGCCATCATGCTCATCTTCACCGGCCTGAACTTCCGGCTGTTCGGCCGCTCGGAGCGCGAGTAGAGTATCCTAGAGGAGACCCCACCTATGGCTACTACGACAGGCCCCGCCGGCCGCGTCCGCACCCCGCGTAAGACCGGGGGGAACCGCCGGCTATCCAATCTTTTGCTATACGGCGTGCTCATCCTGCTGGCTCTCTTCTTCCTCTTGCCGCTGGTCTGGATGTTCTCGACGTCCATGAAGCCGCGCGCCGAGTGCGTCACGCTGCCCCTGCGCTGGATCCCGTTGAACCCGACGACGGACAACTATACTCAAATCCTCGCCAACCCCACCTTGCCCGTCGCTCGCTGGTTTGGCAACAGCCTCCTGATCGCCGGCCTCGCCACGGTCCTGATTCTGATCATCGACGCCCTGGCCGGCTACGCCTACGCGCGCATGGAGTTCCCCGGCCGCAACATCCTGTTTGGCCTGCTGCTGGCGACGCTGTTCCTGCCCGGCATCATGTTCATCGTGCCCAACTACCTGACGGTGGCGCGGCTAGACTGGCTGAACACCTACCAGGGTGTCTTTGTGCCGGGCCTGGCGAGCGTGTTCGGTGTCTTCTTTCTGCGCCAGTTCTTCCAGAGTATCCCGAAGGAGCTGGAGGAGGCGGCCCTCATCGACGGGGCCGGGCCGTTTACGACCTTCTTCCGCGTCGTGCTGCCCCTGGCCCGCCCGGCCCTGGCGACGCTGGGCATCATTACCTTCCTGGGTAGCTGGAACGACTTCCTCTGGCCCTTGCTGGTCATCTCCGAGCGGCCCATGAAGACGCTGCCCGTCGGCCTGGCCGAACTCCAGGGCGCCTATGTCTTTGAGTATGGCCCGCTCATGGCAGGGGCCGTCATCGCGGCGGTGCCCGTCCTCGTCCTCTACCTGCTCCTCCAGCGCTACATCGTCCAGAGCGTGGCGATGACCGGCCTGAAGGGGTAATCGTTCACCGCTACACGACGGAGCAACGATGCGACGCAGTCTCATTCTGATCGCCGTCCTGATCGTCCTGATCGCCGTTGGGCTGTTCGCGCTGCGCGGCGGCGGGCAGCCCCAGGTCGCCCAGCAGCCAGCTGCCCCAGCCGCCGCGCCGACTACGGCCCCTGTCCCCGCTGCGCCCACGGCGGCGCCCACTGAGGCCGGGCCGACGCCTGTCCCGACCGCCGCGCCCGGCCAGTTCGTCAACCCCGTCCTCGACCGCGACTTCCCCGACCCTGACACGCTCAAAGTCGGCGATACCTACTACGCCTACGCGACCAACGCCAACGGCATGAATATCCAGGTGGCGCGGTCCACGAATCTGGTCCGTTGGGAGACGCTCAACGATGGCCTGCCGGTGCTGCCCCGCTGGGCATCACTGCAGGGCGGCCTGACCTGGGCACCCGAGGTGACCACGACGGCCGACGGCAAGAGCTATGTCATGTACTTTACGACGCGTGACGCTGCCAGTGACAAGCAGTGCGTCGGCGTGGCGACGAGCGACAAGCCCGAAGGCCCCTTCAAGCCCCGCGACGACAAGGCGTTTATCTGCCAGGCGGACCTGGGCGGGACAATTGACGCGTCCTCCTTTGTCGACGAGGACGGGGCGCGCTACGTGCTGTTCAAGAACGACGGCAACTGCTGTGGCATGACGACCCGCCTCTGGATTCAGAAGGTGTCGGCGGATGGGCTGGCCCTCGAAGGGCAGCCGACGGCCCTCATCGAGAACGACCAGGCCTGGGAGGGGCGTGTCATCGAAGCGCCGACGCTCTGGAAGCACGGCGGTAAGTACTACCTGTTCTACTCGGCCAACAGCTACGCGGGCCTCGACTACGCCGTCGGCTACGCCGTGGCCGATAGCATCCTGGGGCCTTATCGTAAGCCGCTCACCACGCCGCTGGTCGCCTCGAACCTCAAGACGGGTCCGCCCGTCATCGGCCCCGGTGGGCAGGATGTCGTGGTCGATAAGAAGGGCAACACCTGGCTGATGTACCACGCCTGGGACAACACCATCTCGTACCGCTGGCTGTGCCTCGACCCCCTGGTCTGGGAAGGTGACGCGCCGGTGGTGAAAGGCCCGAGTCGCGTACCCGAACCCGCGCCCTGAGGGGCGGACAACAGGAAAGGACTCACACGATGCAACGCCGCGTCTCATCCTGGTGGCGGCTGGTGGCTCTCATCGCCCTCGTCTGGCTGGCCGCTGTCGGGCTGGTCTCGGCCGGGACGGGCGTCGCCCTGGCCGACCAGGTAGCCGTCTACACCAACCCCCTGGACGTGCAGATTCCGGGCGGCGGGCGAGTGGAGAGCTGCGCCGACCCATCCCTGATTAAGGGGCAAACTGAGGGGGATAGCTTCTGGTACATCTACTGCACCACCGACCCCCTCAACGGCCAGGACCGCAACGCCGAGGGCAATCTCAACTTCCACTTCATCCCCATTCTCAAGTCGTCCGACCTGGTTCACTGGACGTACGCGGGCGACGTGTTCAGCGCCCGACCGACCTGGGTCAAGTCCGACGCCGGCCTCTGGGCACCCGACATCGAGTTCTTCAACGGCAAGTACTACCTCTACTACACCGCCTCCGATACCTCGCTGCCGGGTGGGGGCAGCGCCATCGGCGTCGCCACCAGCGCCAGCCCGACCGAGGGCTGGACCGATAGCGGCACGCCCGTTGTCGAGCCGCAGCCGCCGCCCGGCAGTGACGACCCGAACGCCCGCCGCTGGGTCTTCGACCCCGACGTCATCGAGGTGGGCGGCCAGAAGTACATCTACTATGGCAGCTACTATGGCGGCATCTCGGTCCGCACGCTGTCCGCCGACGGCCTGCACTCCGACCCGGCCAGCCAGGTCCAGGTCGTCATTCCCAACCGCTACGAGGGGGCGAATGTCGTTCAACACGATGGCTATCTCTACCTGTTCGGCTCGGCGACCAACTGCTGCAACGGTCCGCTCACGGGCTACAGCGTCTTCGTTGGCCGCTCCCAGAGTCCCCTAGGGCCGTTTGTCGACAAGGAGGGCGTGTCGCTGCTGGCGGGCCGCGTGGGCGGGACGCCGGCTATCAGCATGAACGGCAACCGCTGGGTCGGCCCCGGCCACAACTTGGTCTTCCAAGACGCGGCCGGCCAGGCTGGGTGCCTGTACCATGCCGTGGACCGCTTCGCCCGCCTGTGGGTCA
>CAZLBQ010000438.1:0-5398 GCA_964557745.1 uncultured Anaerolineales bacterium | reverse complement strand
ATGAAGATTCCGGTGGTGCAGGACATTCTGAGCGCGAACGAGAGCCAGGCGGATGACAACCGCCGGGTATTTGACGCGGTGCGCGTTTACGCCGTCAACCTGATGGGGTCACCGGGCGCGGGCAAGACAAGCCTCATCCTGGCGACGGTGGCCCGTCTGCCACGGACGACCCGGCCCGGCGTCATCGAGGGCGACCTGGCCTCGACCATCGACGCGGAGACGATAGCGAGCCACGGCCTGCCCGTCGTCCAGATCAACACGGGTGGCAATTGCCACCTCGACGCGCCCCAGATTCGGTCCGCGCTCCCGCACTTGCCACTGGCTGACCTCGACCTGGTCTTTATCGAGAACGTGGGTAACCTGGTGTGCACGGCCAACTTCGCGCTGGGGGCGCACCTGGCCGCCGTCATCGCGAGCGTGCCGGAGGGGCATGACAAACCGTACAAGTACCCCGGCATCTACGCGACGGCGGACGTCGTCGTCCTCAACAAGGCCGACCTGACAGCGGTCTTCGAGTTTGATGTAGAGTACTTCCGTCGCGGTGTCCACATGCTCAACCCCACATGTCCGGTGTTTGTGGTGTCCTCGCGCAGCGGCGAGGGCATGGACAAGTGGGTTGCGTGGCTGGAGGAGCGTCGGGCTACCGTCATGACGTGACGGTTCGCGTGCCCACCTGTCCAGGGCCGGGGCGACGCCTATCCCACGGTGACCCCGCGCAGTGGTTTGAACCAACGTACCCGCTTCCCTCGCAACACGGGCGTCAAAGTCGCCGGATAGCCGGTCAGGTCATCCTGCCAGGAGTCTGGCCTCCAGTGGAGCCGGTCGGCGCTGGCTCGCGACCCACACGATACCGGCGGCGCCCGAGATCACCCACAAGATCGCCAGCGCCTTTGTCGGGAAGGTCGGTCAGACATTCCGAGCGGCGAATGGTACACGGGTCATTGACATGGGCATGCCTCTTGTTGCGCTGAGCGATGCAAAGCGCCGAGTCGGCTCTGGCAGTGTGCCACGTCCAACCCGGCGTCAACCGCCCCAGATCCGTCACGGTGTCTGGGGCGATTTCGATTCCAAGGAGAGGTGAGTCATGGCCGAGACGAGGACAGAGTCCGCCACTCTGGGCGCAACCGCGCGCTGGACCGCCGCCGTGCGAGCCAGGGAGAGCGCCCGCGAGGACGCTCTGCTCCACGATCCGTGGGCCGCAGCGCTGGCCGGGCCAGACGGTATGGCGTGGGTCGCGCAACGCCCGCCCGACGCCGTCATCCCCATGATTGTCCGCACCCGCTTCTTCGATGACTTCCTGCAGCGTGTCACGAGGGAGGATGAGTTGCGGCAGGTCGTGCTGATGGCGTGCGGCCTCGATACACGCGCTTTCCGCCTGCCCTGGCCCGCTGGGACGCGCGTCTTTGAGCTAGATCAGCCCGCGGTGCTGGCCTACAAAGAGCAGGTGCTGCGGGCAGCCGACGCAGAGCCAACGTGTGAGCGTCGGACAGTCTCGGTGGACCTCCGGGGCGCGTGGTCAGAGCAGCTTACGCAGAGCGGCTTCGATCTTCACGCATCGGCGGTCTGGCTGCTTGAAGGCTTCCTCTTCTACCTCCCCTCTGACGACCTCACACGCCTCCTCGATGAGGTGGCGCGCCGGGCGACGTCGGGGAGCTGGCTCGGCTGTGATGTGGTCAATAGCGCCGTGCTGACGTCACCGTGGACGCGGGCCTGGATCGAGATGCAGGCGCAGTCCGGCGCGCCCTGGCTTGGCGCACTGGACGACCCGGCCGCATTCCTGAGCGCGCGTGGCTGGCTGGCCCAGCTGACCCAGCCTGGGGAAGAGAATGCCGGCTACGGCCGCTGGCGGCTGCCGGTCATCCCAATGTCACAGCCTGAGCTGCCGCACACGTGGTACGTCACGGCGCGGAAGCGAATAGGGTGACCGACCATTACCATGTCGTCTCATGGGAGCAGCGTGGCGTGGGCAAATCCTGTCCCGCCGGGCTTGCACATCCCGCAGCAGTCAACATCGAGCAACTCCTGGCCGACCTGCACTCGCTCACCGGCTATCTCAAGACGCGGTTCGGCCAAGACCGTCTCTATCTCGTGGCGCACTCGTGGGGCACGTTGCTCGCCATTCGAGCCACGCAACGCTACCCGTCTGACTACTACAGGCAATAGCCGCGTGCATCGTTTGCGCCAGTGGAACCGGGGCGAGCGTTGATACAGCTTTTACGGCGGCTAATTGTACAGGAAATCGGCTTCTCTATAGACCAGGCTTGTGGTTCAATGGGAATACCCAGGTTAATGCCAAGCTCACGCAGCGGCTCTTCATATGGGGTATGGCCCTGACGGTCACGTGCGGCCGCAGGTGGCACGGGTGGTGGATGCGTGACGGGGCGTGCAGGATGCGTCACGTCGCAGACTAAGAGCCGCTTGAGGGGCAAATGAAGGAGGGAAGAATGAACACGCGTCCGCTCGTTGCCGGTCTATTGGTTCTGGCCCTGATTGTCGCGGGAGGTGTCACTGGGGCACAGGGGCCACAGCCAGAAACGGCGCACTCCACCGAGGCCCGCCTCGGCACCGCCATCACGTATCAGGGTCGCCTCACCGAGGCCGGCGCACCGGCCACTGGGCCGCATGACGTCCGCTTCATCCTCTACAACCGCGACGCGGGTGGCTCCCAGGTCGGGTCCACCGTGGTGCTGGAGGATGTACCCATCACCAACGGCCTCTTCACCGTGCAGCTCGACTTCGGGCAGGTCTTTGACGGCACAGCGCGCTGGCTGGAGGTGGCGGTACGCGACGGGAGCAGCACCGGCGGCTACACCACCCTCAGCCCACGCCAGCCGGTGACCGCAGCGCCGTATGCCCTGCACAGCGCCGATGCCTGGAACCTTTCAGGTAACGCCGGCGCCAACCCCCGCACGAGCTTCATCGGAACCACCGACCCTGTAACCTTTACAGTACGGGTAAGCGACACGGCGGCGCTACGGATCGTCCCAGCCGCCGATGGTGAATTCGGCTTGAGCCCTAACCTGATCGGCGGGCACAGCGCCAACCGTGTGGGTCGAGGGGTCGTGGGGGCCACCATCGCGGGCGGCGGCACGAGCCTCGCCTGCGGGGAAGACGAGCGAGGGCCGTGTGCCAACCAGGTGACGGCCAGTTTTGGCGCCATCGGCGGGGGCACCTCAAACACAGCCGGCTCCTTCGCCACCGTAAGCGGGGGCCACAACAACGTCGCTGGCGAAGGTTTTGCCACCGTGAGCGGTGGGGCCGGCAACATCGCCAGCGGCGTTTACGCTGCCATAGGCGGGGGCGGCAACAACAGCGCCGGCGGTTTCTTTGCGACAATTCCGGGGGGCGCTTACAATCAAGCACAGGGGTACTACAGCTTTGCCGCCGGTCGCGGCGCCCAGGCGGTCACGGATGGTACCTTCGTCTGGTCTGACTCGACCACGCCGTATTTTACCTCCACCCAGGCCAACCAGTTCCTGATCCGCGCGTCGGGCGGCGTCGGCATCGGAACCAACAGCCCGGCCTACAAGCTGGATGTGGCCGGCCCGGCCCACGCCTCCAGCTTCCCCACCTCCTCGGATCAGCGGCTCAAAACGAATATTGTGCAGCTGACCGACGTCCTCCCCAAGCTCGAGCAGGTGCGCGGGGTGTCGTTCGACTGGAACGATACGTACGCGGCCCTAGGCCGATCGACCGGTCACCGGGAGATTGGCGTGATTGCCCAGGAGGTGGAAGCGGTGTTCCCCGAGCTGGTCACGCGGTGGGGCGAGGAGGAGTATCGGGCCGTGGACTATGGCAGACTGACCGGCGTGTTGATCGAAGCCATCAAAGAGCTGCGCCACGAGAACGCTGCACTGAAAGCCGCACAGGACGAGCGGATCGCGACTCTGGAAGCGCGTCTGGCGGCGCTCGAGCAGGCCGAGCGCCCCGCCACGCCCCCCTCCTCCACCCGGCCGGCTGTCTCACCACAGCAGGGAGGCCCCCGATGAACAAGGTGGCGGGGCGACGTATGCGAGTTCCCCGTGCTCTCGGCGCGGTAGTCGGCCTGCTCTGCTTCGTCGTGCTTCTAGCGGCGTGGCCTGTCCTGTTGCCTTCGCTGCTGGCCCAAGGTGGCCCTGGCTACGACCTGAGCTGGTGGACTATGGACGGCGGTGGTGGCAAGAGTAGTGGGGGTATCTATACTCTGAGTGGCACTTTAGGCCAGCCGGCTGGGGGCGCGCTCCGTGGTGGCGGCTACACCTTGCTCGGCGGCTTCTGGGCTGGCGTGTCCGCCGCGACAACGGCGACACCGACGCCGTCCCTGACCTTAACGGTTCCACCGCCGACAGCAACCGCCACGCCAACTGGAACGGTCTCCCCCATCGTCTCGCCCACGGCGACGGGAACAGCGTCGCGCGCCGCCTCACCCTCGCCCTCGCGCACGGTAGTGACCACGGCGTCACCCAGCGCAACCGCAACACCGCTACCAGCGACGACCGCCAGCGCCACGCCTACGGCGACGAGCGCGACCGCTCCGTCGTTCACGCCCTCGCCCACGAAGACGCCAGGTCCAAGCCCCACACCAACACCCTCTCCGACTACGGCGTACCATCTGTTCCTGCCGCGCCTCGCGCGCGGCTCCTAGACCGCTTGGGGGGACGTCAGGACCGCGATACCGATAAGCGTATGGGCAGGCCCGCTCGTCGGCGAGCAGGAAGCAGGGATGGTCGCGGATGGCGGCTCCGCCACCCGCCGTTGTTGGCTCTCCATGCTGTTCCCCCGTGAACAGGCTATACTGTAGATGGCTGAACAGGTCTCTAGACGGCCTGGTGAGTATCGTCGGTCAGCCATGCCTCACACTACGCCGAGGAGTAGCCGTACGCCCGGCGCAAGCGTTGCGTGAGCAGCCTCCGACTCCCGACCTGATCAGGACAACTCGCTGCCCGGTTTCCCAAGCCCCTCAGCTGCCTGCCGGCGTCTGAGGGGCTTTTGCCGGAGGTGAATGGCCTTCAACATCGTGCGCGTGGGGCGCATCATCAGCGCTGTGTGCTTGCTCATGACGGCCGCGCTCGTTGGCGGCGCCATAGGCACGGCAACCTTTTTTGTGTCGGCGCGAGCAACAAGTCGCCTGCCTATCATGGCCGGGCTAGGGCTAGCGGCCTGCCTCGCCCTCGCCAGCGCGCTGGCCTGGCCGGCGTTCCGCCTGCTCGACAGACAACGGCCTGGTCGCGCTGCACTCGCGGCTGGTGCGCTCGCCACAGCAGCCCTCGCGTTGCTCGCGACTTTCACTCTTTTCAAACCTCTGGCGGCGCCTCAGGCGCTCCCACCCTTGCCGCCGAGGGCCGCTACGTGGGACCTCCCCACCGGCTCGCGTCTCGCCTACCTCCACATGGCGGCCAGCGGCGCCCCCAGGCCGACG